>JAQBZT010000038.1 GCA_027622355.1 bacterium
TTTTTTTTGCTGCGCAATCTGACCTTAGTTGCTTGGCACCATGAATCCCATCTCCTTGCCCACCTTGCGGAGGATGGAATCGTCCTGGCTGAAGCCCTTGTCAAAAGCGGGGTAGCTCTTGATGTACCTGAGTTTCAGCTGCATTTTCGCGATGTCCTGGAGATCCTTCCTCGTCAGATCCGAGTAGAAAGGCGTGGAAGGCAGGCGCTTGATGACCGCCAGGATGATCTTGTAGTCCGCCTTGTCGCCCACCTCGATCAACGCCTTATGGTACACCCTTGCGTACTCCTCGGGGTTTTCCTTGAGCAGCTTGTGCGCCATGAGCCAGCCCTTGAAGTACTTCTCGATCATCTCGGGATTGGCCTTCAAGGTTTTGGGGTTCGCGATGTGCATCATCCGCGTCCGGTCGACGTCGCAGATGTTCGCGATCTCCCGGACGAAGCCCTTCTGGATGGCGATTTCGGCCTGCGGATCGCCAATGAGGGCCGCATCGGCGTTCCCCGACACGACGGCCGCCACCCGGTCCGTAGTGACGGTGTTGAGCCACTTCAGGTCACTCGGCTTCAAGCCGTGGAGGGGCAGGAGCTTCGACCGGAAGCCGATGTCCGTGCTGGTCCCCTCGAGGGTCGCAAACCTCTTGCCCTTGAGGTCCTTGATGGTCTTGATGTCCGATTTTACGGGAACCATGATACGCCCCGACGTGGCGCAGATCTCCGTCGTCACCCCAATGCCCGTTACCCTGGCGCCCTTCGATATGGCCGTTACGAAGGGGGAGAATCCCGTCGTTCCGGTGTCCAGGTTGCCCTGGATGATGGCGTTTCGCATCAGCTTGCCCTGCTTGAAGTACTGGACCGTGTAGTCAAGACCCACTTGCTTCCAGTACCCCTTGCGGTCAGCGACGACCTCAAAGGAGCCCATGACCGCGCGGTGGATGCCGATCCGAAGCTTGGCGGCCTCGGCGCCGCCGGGAAGCCCCAGCAGACCGGCCGCCACAATCGCAGACAGCACGAACAGCCAAAACTTTCTCATCTGGAAACCCCTCCTCAACGGAAGAACCGTTCCCCCTCTTTCCGCCACGCCGGCGGGCGGGAAACATCCCTTTATGGGAAAATCCCTTTTTAAAGCGCTACCTCGCGGGAATCCTCCAAGTGTTCATTTGATAAGAGGAAATCTAGCACATTTCCAGAAAATTACAGAATGGCCCCAAAATGCCCCCGCCCGAAACGGGCATTCGCAATCCCCCGAAAATCAGGTAAAATGGTCCTGAAATATACGGCGTTGCCGCCTCCCGCCGCTTCGGCGGGCGCGCGCCGTAAACGCGGAAAAACCTTTCCGTTGAACCAGGAGGATTTTCGACCATGCGATCCAACGAATTTGCCCGCACCACCGGCCAGCGCGTCATTGCGGCCGACGCCGCCGCCTTCATGCAGCGCGTCTACGGATGGATGACCGCGGGCCTCGCCGTCACCGGCCTCACCGCCTTCTACATCGCGAGCAACGAGGCCGCCATCCGCCTCATCTTCGGAAGTTCGATGGGCCTCATCCTCGTCATCATCGTTCAGCTCGGGCTGGTGTTCTCGATCCGCCCCGTCATGAAGCGCAAGGGATCCGCCGTCGGGGCGGCCATGTTCCTCGCCTACAGCGCGAGCCTCGGCGTGACGGTCTCCGCTCTATTGCTCCAGTATACTGGGCCTTCGGTTGCCCAGGCCTTCTTCGTCACGGCGGGGGCCTTCGGGGCGCTCACCCTCTTCGCCTTCGTCACCAAGCGCGACCTCTCGGGGGTGGGCACCTTCTGCATGATCGGCCTCTTCGGCATCATCATCGCCACCGTGGTCAACATCTTCCTGCAGAGCCCGGCGATGCACTTCGCCATCTCGGTCCTCGGCGTCCTCATCTTCGGCGGCCTCACCGCCTGGGACACCCAGAAGATGAAGGAGTACGCCTACTCCCAGGACACGGACAACGAGATCGGCCGCAGAGCTTCCATCATGGCGGCGCTTGAGCTCTATCTCGACTTCATCCTGATGTTCATCTACCTCCCCCGGCTCCTCGGCACATCGAGGGACTGAGCGGGGCTCAGAAACAAAAAGCCCGGGGCCGCGAGGTCCCGGGCTTTTTTTGCGTTTGCGCGGAATGATCAGATGTTCAGCACGGGCGGGGCACGCGCCTCCTGCTCTCAAAAATCCCACAGTATCCCGCAGCATCCCGAAATCGCCTCCCGCTCTCAAAAATCCCGCAGTATCCCGCAGCATCCCGAAATCACCTCCCGCTCTCAAAAATCCCGCAGTATTCGGCAATGGGTGAGTCCGCTTACTTTTCTTGTCATTCCGAGCGCTGGAGGCGCGAGGAATCTGTTTTTCCACAGCAGATTCCTCAGTCGCTACGGCCCCCACCCTGCGCTCCTTCGGAATGACACCGCGGGTCCATTGTGCAAACCGACCCACTCCCCAATATCTGCCGGCCCCCTTTCCGAAGCCCGGCCCCGCCCGGCGGCACACTTCCGGCCCCCTCTTTCGGCGGCGGACCTCCGCCCCCCCCTTTGGAGCGGGGCAGGCCCACTCTCGCACACGCGGGGGGAAAGGCCGGCGCAGAAGATACGAGGAGGTGCGAGGATTGGAATGATGGGATTTCCCTCCCCCCGTCCCCCTTCCCTCACCCCGCTCGAACTTCGTTCGGCGGGGACCCCAAATGCCAGCCCCGCTCGAACTTCGTTCGGCGGGGACCCCAAATGCCCGCCCCGCTTGAACTTCGTTCGGCGGGGACCCCAAATGAAGGGAGGGGGTGCTTTTCTCCTTCCCTCTTTGGGGGAAGGTTGGGATGGAGGAGCGGCCCGAAGAGCGCGCCTGGATGGCGCAGACAAACAAAAAGCCCGGGGCCGCGAGGTCCCGGGCTTTTTTGCGTTTGCGTGAAATTTCAGATCATGAGCACGGGCGCGAGCTCGCCCTCGAGGGATTTTTCGGCGATGACGGCGGTGGTCATGATCTCTTTCTGGAAGACGCGCCCCGCCACGCGCCTTACGTCCTCCGCCGTCACGGCGTCGAGGTCGGCGACCTCCTGCTCGGCCGGGTAGAGCTCCCCGCGCAGGAGAAGGTTCGATCCGTTCCGCCCGGCGAAATACTCCGAGCTCTCCCGCACCTTCAGGTTCCCCCGCAGGTGGCGCTTGGCCTCATCGAGTTCCACCTCCCCCACGGCTTCTTCCTTCATCTTCGCGGACTCGGCGAGGATCACCTCGGTGGCCTCGCGCGCCTTCTCGGGCGCCACGCCCGCCTTGAGCTCCACCGCCCCCGCGTCGGTGTAGCGGTGGCCCGCGGCCCCGACGCTGTAGGCGAGGCCGCGCTTCTCGCGCACCTCGGTGAAAAGGCGGCTGCTCATCTTCCCGCCGAGGATGTCGCAGAGAATCCGCAGGGCCGGGCCGTCCGGATCATCGAGCCCGAAGGCGCGGAAACCGATGGAGAGGTTCACCTGATCGGTCTGGCGGGTGAGCTCGATGAAGGGTTTCTTGCTCCCGGAGGGAAGGGCCGGCGCCTGTGCCTTGTCGGTGGTCCCCTTCCGCCCGCCGAAGAATTTCTGGGAGAGTTCCATCACCTGGGCGTGGGTGACGCCGCCCGCCACCGAGATGACCGTGTTGCCGGGGGCGTACCATTTTTCGATCAGCTCGCGCATGTGCCCGGGCTCGATGGCTTGGATCGTCTCTCGGCTGCCGATGACCCCCATCTGGAGGTTGAACATCGTCGTCTCGAGGAGGTCCGACACCCAGACGCGGGGCATGTCCTCGTACATCTTGAGTTCCTCGAGGATGACCTGGCGCTCGCGGTCCCACTCCTTCTTGTCGAGCAGCGCGTTGTTCACCGCGTCGGCGTAGACCTCGAGAACGGGCCCGAACACCTCGGCCGGCGCCGTGAAGTGGTAGCAGGTGCGCTCGCTGCTGGTGTTCGCGTTGATGACGGCGCCGTTACCCTCCATCTGGCGGGCGATGTCGAGTGTCGTCCGCGTCGGGGTGCCCTTGAAGATCATGTGCTCGAGGGCATGGGAGACGCCCACCACCTTGTCGTGCTCGTGTCTTCCGCCGCAGCCGAAATAGATGTGAAAGGCGACGGCCTCGGATTCATCGCGCTCGGCCGTGACGACACGGATACCGTTGGGAAGCTTGTCTTGGAAAATTTGCATGGAATCTCCAGGGAAACGCCGGGAGCCGCGAAATCCGCTCCCGCAGGCGGCCGGAATTCAAAGCCAAAATTCAAAGGAGGCCGGGGATCACTCCCCAGCCCCCCGGGAATTTCTGGTGCCGGAGAGAGGACTTGAACCTCCACGACCCGAAGGCCACTAGAACCTGAATCTAGCGCGTCTACCAGTTCCGCCACTCCGGCTCGGAACGCGGGATTCGGTATAAATGCCGCGAAAAAGGTTGTCAACCGGGGGGAACTGACCGATTCTGCTCTTTTGGGGAGGAAAACGGGTCGTAGGTCAGTTTGCACAACGAACCCGTGGTGTCATTCCGAAGGAGCGCGGCGTGGGGGCCGCAGCGACGGAGGAATCTGCTGTGGAAAAGCAGATTCCTCGCGCCGGGCACCCCGGCGAATCTCCGATTCGCGGGAGGCCCCCCACCGGGAGGCGCCCCACCGGGGGGCCCGACTCCGGCGCTCGGAATGACAAGAAAAACAAGCAAACGGACCCGCTACCGGAAGACGGGGGAGGAAGAAGATGGCCGGAGCACCGCCAAGGGGGCCGCGGCTCACGCTCTACTCGCGGCCCGATTGCCACCTCTGCGAGGTGGCGAAGGCCCAGGTGCGCGAGATGTTCGGGGCGGAGCTCCCGATCGAGGAAATTGACGTGGACTCGGACCCGGCGCTGGCCGCGGCCTACGGCGAGGAGATCCCGGTCGGGTTCATCGGCGTGGAGAAGGCGTTCAAGATCCGGGTGGAGCCCCGCAGGCTCCGCCGCCTCGTCCGGCGCGCCCGAAAGTAGCGGGATGTCTCTTTTTGCTTTTTACGGGCTGGTCGTCTTCATCTCCCTCTCGGGCGTGATGGCGCCGGGGCCGCTCTCGGCGATCGCTCTCACACGGGGGCGGCACAACCCGCTGGCGGGCTTCTGGATCAACCTGGGCCATGCGATCGCGGAAGTCCCCCTGATGTTCATCCTCCTCGCGGGCTTCACACCCCTTCTGCAAAGCGAGGGGATCATCCGGGTGCTCTCGGCGCTGGGCGGCGCCGTGCTCCTGTGGATGGGGGCGGGCCTCCTCCGGCAACCGGGAGGAGAAGGCGCCGACGCGCCCACTCCTCCCTCGCGGGAGAACTCAGTCGCGGCGGGCATCGCGATGACCGCCCTCAACCCCTACTGGTTCCTCTGGTGGCTCACGGTGGGGGTTTCCATCCTGATTCAGGCCAGGGCGCTCGGCTCCGGCCTCGTGATCGCCCTCACCATTGCGCTGCACCTCGCCTGCGATCTGGCGTGGGGAACGTTTCTCTCATGGGCGGCGCACCGGGGCGGGCGTCTCTTCCGCGGGGGCGGATGGCGCTGGGTGGAGCGCATCTGCGGCGGCGCTCTCATCCTCTTCGCGGGGATTTTCTTCTACAAGGCGGCTTCAGGAATTTAAGGGAAGCGAGGAAGGAAGAGGACGCGCCTGGGCGAGCTTCTCCCGGGCCGCCGCGATGTCGGTGCGAATCTGGGCAACGAGAGCGTCGGGCCCGTCGAATTTTCTCTCCGCCCGGATGCGCGCCACGAACTCCACCCGGATGGTGCGGCCGTAGAGGTCGGCCCCGCCCTCGAGAAGGTGCGCCTCCACCGTCACCCGGCGCCCCTGAAAGGTCGGCCGCTCGCCCACGTTCGCAACGGCGGGAAGGCGGGGGCCGCTCCGCCCTTCCACCTGCACCCAACAAGCGTAGACGCCGTTCGCGGGAAGGAGAAGGGCGGGATAGTCCACGTTCGCCGTCGGGATGCCGATCGTCCGCCCCCTGCCCTCGCCATGAATCACGGGGCCCTCCACAAGATGATACTGACCCAGCCGCAGGCCGGCTTCCTCGACATCTCCCCCCGCGATCAGGGCGCGAATCTCGGTGCTGCTCACCCGTCTTTCCTCGAAGAGAAAAGGCTCGATCACTTTCACCGCAAACCCGTTTTTCGCCCCCTCCGCCGCAAGAAGCGCGACATCGCCCGCGCGCCCCTTGCCGAAGCGGAAGTTGAACCCGACCGCCACGAGGGCCGGACGCACCCCCTCGCGGATGATGCGCCGGATGAATTCGGTGGCCTCGGTCTTGGCCAGGGCCGGGGTGAACGGCTGGACGACCACGGCGCCCAGCCCTTGATCCGCGAGGCGGGCGAGCTTCTCCTCGAGCGTGGTCATGAGGGACGGCATGCGCTCGGGCGCGATCACCGACAAGGGATGGGGATCAAAGGTGAGGACGGCGCTTCGCCCGCCCCGCGCCTGGGCCTCCCGGTTGATGAGCCGGCAGATTTCCCGGTGGGCCAGGTGAACCCCGTCGAAATTGCCGATGGTCAGGGCGGCGAGGCCGGCATCGGGGGGGATGGATTCAACGTCGCGGTAGATGTCCACGCAGGGGCTCTCTTTCCATGAAAAGACGACGTTTCCCGGCGAAAGGGGGACATGCTTTCCTTTCGCCGAGGGGTATATCTAGCAGAGGGGGCGCTTTCCCCGCAATGCCGGGCGGTGTGCCCTTCATTCGTTGCGCAGGACAATTCCTTTTGATTACTATGTGCCGGAGAGGTTTTCCTCTTTGAGGCGCTCTTCGGCAGGCCAGAGCCTTCACGGTCTTTCTCACCCGAAAAGGAAACCACGCTGTGCCAAATCGTCACGCTTCATGTATTGCCGCAGGGTTGTCGCTGGCGTTTCTCGCCGCCGGTTTCGGAGGTGGGGCCTGGGGAGCGGAAAGCAAGCCGGCCGCCCCCTCCGAGGGGAAGCTGATCTTCAAGCGGCCGTCGAGCCCGGTGACGCCCCGCGCCATCCGCGGGCCGGAAATCCGCATAACCATCCAGGAGGCCGTCAGCCTTGCCCTCGCGCGGAACTTCGACATCACCATCGAGGCGCACAACCCGCGCATCCGCGAGGCGGAGCTGAAGCGGGAAAAATCCGTATTCGACCCCGCCCTGGTCGGAAACGCGAGGTCCAACAGCACGAAAACCGATACGGTCAGCGGCTTTTTCAACTCGGGGCCCACCATCTCGAAGCAACGTGAATTCAGCGGTGGACTTGAACAGCGGATCATTACGGGCGCACAGTACTCCCTGCTCTTCCGGGATCTGCGCGAAACGTCCAACAACCGTTTCCGCGGCTTCGACCCCAGCATCGGCACCCGGCTGACATTCACCATCACCCAGCCCCTGCTCAAGAATTTCGGCCTCGACGCCAACAAGGCCAACATCCGGATCGCCACCGCCAACCTCGATCAATCTATCCACGCCTACCGGGGAAAAGTGATCGATGTCGTCAACAGCGTCGAACAGGCCTACTGGGACCTCACCTTCGCCATCGCCAACCTCAGCTTCCGAAAAAAATCGCTGGAGCTGGCGAAGGATCTTCTGCGGCGCAACAAGATACGCGTCCAGGTCGGCTCCCTTGCCCCCATCGAAATCCTCGAGGCCGAAGCCACGGTGGCTTTGCGGGAGGAGACCCTGATCGTCGCCGAGCGCGAAGTCAAGGATCGTGAGGATGCGCTCAAAAAACTTCTCAATATCACCAGCGACATTCCCTCCTGGTCCATCCAGCTCGTTCCGGGGGACAAGCCGGTGTTCCGGATGGTCCGTCTGAACGAGATGAGCCTGACCATGAAGGCCCTCCAGATGCGGACGGACCTCAAAAGCGCCCGGCTCGAAGTGAACAAGGGGGAAATCGATATCAAGCGCACCAAGCGGAATCTTCTCCCCACGCTGGATGCAAACGGATCTTTCGCCAGCGACGCCATCGACAACAACCGGACGAACTCCCTGAACCGCCTCTCCGGCGCCGAGGGCTACATCGTCGAGGGCGGCGTGTGCCTCCGCATCCCGATCGGCAACCGCCAGGCCCAAGCCGATCTCGAAAAGGCGAAGCTGAGAACGCGCCAGGCGCGCGTCCAATTCAGCCAGCTCGAGCAGAGCGTCATGGAGGAGGTGCGGCGGGCGGCCCGCCGGGTACGCACGGACATGAAGCGGGTCGAGGTCACGCGAATCGCCCGCAAGCTGGCCGAAGAGCGCCTCGACGCCCAGGAGAAAAAATTCCAGGTCGGCCTCTCCACGAGCCGGGATGTGCTCGAGGATCAGGAATCCCTGGCCAACGCGCTCACCAACGAGGTGCAGGCCCACGTCGACTACCAGAAAAGCCTGGCCAATCTGGATCGCGTGACCCACTCCACCCTTCAGCGGTTCCGGATCCAGCTGGCCGATCCGCGCCAAATACCGGGCACACCGGATAGATGACGGACGGACGAACCCTCGGCGTCGATTTTGGGGAAAGCCGGGTCGGCACCGCGTTGAGTGATCCGCTCGGGATGATGGCCCAGCCCTTCGAACTGATCGAACGCGAGAGCGACGCCCAGGTGGCGGACGAGATAGACCGCATTGTCCGGGCGCACGAGGTCACCCGCGTCGTCGTCGGCGTTCCCATATCGCTTTCGGGCAGGGACTCTCCGCAAACCCGGCGTACCCGGAATTTCATTCGCCGCCTCCGCAAGCGCCTCGAGGTGAAGGTGGACACCTGGGATGAGCGCCTGAGCACCGAGGAGGCGGATCGCGCCATGCGGGAGATGGGCTTCTCTCCGAAAAAGCAGAAAGAAAAACGCGACATCATCGCGGCCCAACTGATCCTTCAAGGATACATGGATTGGCGCCAGCACCGGTCTGCGAGACTGTCATGATCTCCGAGTGGCTGCCCCGGGCATCAAAGCGATGGAAGCTTCTCGGCATGATCTTCATCCTTGCGGCCGCCGCCATCGGCGGGGGATACGCATTCCTTCAAAGGGATTTCGCCACCCCCTTCAGCCACAAAGACACCCAGATCGTTCTCGTCCGCGTACCGCTGGGCGCCGGCATCAACCAGGTGGCGCGCGACCTCTCCCAAAAAAATCTCATCCGCAGCGCCTGGCTCTTCGCGCTTCAGGCCCGCCTCCGGGGCGGCGCCACGCGAATCCACCAGGGCTTCTACGAGTTCCGCCCCTCGATGCGGCCATGGGCGATCTACAGAAGCCTGATCGAGGGCCGGGTGGCGTACCGGACATTCACGATCCCCGAGGGCTTCACGCTCCCCGACATCGCCGCCGCCATCGAAAAGGCCCAGCTGGGAGAGCGGGGGGCCATCCTCCTCCTGGCGCGGGACGCGGAGTTTCTCTCGACCCTGAAGATCCCCAAAAAATCCATGGAGGGCTACCTGTTTCCGGCCACCTACCGCTTTCCCCTTGGCACCTCCCCCCGGCACATCCTCCGGATAATGACAGGCACCCTGCGCGAGAAAATCCGGCCCGCCATGCGGGCGCGGGCGGCCCAGATGGGCTTCACCCTCCACCAGGTCCTCACCCTCGCCTCCATCATCGAGAAAGAGACCTCCGTGCCATCCGAAAGGCCCCTGATCGCAGCGGTTTTCCTGAACCGGCTGAAACGCAACATGCCCCTGCAGAGCGACCCGACCGTCATCTACGCCCTCCCGAATTTCGACGGAAACCTCCGCCGGAAGGACCTCTCCTACGATTCCCCCTACAATACCTACCGCCGGCGGGGGCTCCCCCCCGGCCCCATCGCCAGCCCCGGGCTCGAATCCATCCGGGCCGTTTTATTCCCGGCCAAAGTCGACTATTTGTACTTTGTGGCCACCAACGAGGGAGGCCACAAATTTTCCCGCACCTACAAAGAGCACCAGCAGTCCGTCGTCCGCTACCAGCTTCGCAAAAAGCGAAAGGTTGACCGATAAGGTTCTGTAATGGCATGGTTTTTGGTGGATCTCCCCAGGAGATCGGACCCGGCAAGGGAGCCGGGTACCCGCCCGGCGGGGCGGACGCCCTCTCAGCGAAATCACCCGGCCACCTCACCCGACAAACGCCCGGGCGGAGAGTGAATTTCATGGCAAGCAACATCCTGCTGGTGGACGACAGCGTCCTCATTCAAAGAGTGGTGGAACTCACCTTTGAAGATCAGAACGCCTCCGTCAATATCGCCACGAACCCGGCGGATGCCCTTGCGCTTGCCCGCCAGATCAAGCCCAACGTCGTACTCGTCAGCGCCCAGCTGAGAAGCGGGAACGGAATCGATTTTTGCGAACAGCTTCGGGCGGAGGCCGATCTCGCCTCCATCCCCGTCCTGATGTTCATCAACGCCCAGGGAGGCCCCTCCGCCGAGCAGGCGCTGAGGGCCGGAGCGGCAAGCACAATCATCAAGCCCTTCGAGCCGGAAAAACTTCTGGCTGAGGTGAACCGCATTCTCGCCTCTCCACCGGGCGCCGTTGCCGATCCGGCTGCGGCCGCCGAGCAGCCCGTCGCCGCCCCGGGTGAGAGCGAAGAGTTTGCCGCCCTGTTCGCCGACGATGAGGAAACGCTGCTCGACTTCCCCGGGGAGGCTGCGGCCGCTCCCGCGAAAGCCAGCGCACTCGATTCGATCTTTTCACCGGGAGATGAATCGCTCGATCTCGAAGAGTCGCTCGATCTGGAGGAATTGTCCGATCTTCCGAAGCCCGGCGCCGCCGAAATCCCCATCCCCCAGTTTGCGGACGCAGACGAAATGGAGGAAATCTTCGGGATCCCCGAGGCGGAGGAGACGTCAGCGGATTCTTCCCCCGATGAGTCTCAAGGAAACATCGACGATCAAAGCCTCGAGGCGGCGGAGAGCGCACTGGCCGCCCTCGAAGCGGAGCTGGCCAGCGAACTGATGTCGGGGGGAGCGCCCCTGGAGACCTCCACTGCCAAAGCCGAGGCACACCACACGGGAGCGGACGCCGAACTTGCCGCGGCCGAAGCCGAGCTGGCCATCCTTGAGGAGGAGCTTTCCAGTGCCCTTATGTCGGAGGTCAAAGAGGGGACAAAAAGCGCCCAAGGCGACGATGCGGATCTTCTCGCGGAAGCGGAAATTGCCGCGGCCGAGGCGGAACTCAACGCGATTCAGGGAGAACTCGACGCGATTCACGGCGAACTCGACTCCTTGAACGAGCCGAAGGCGGCTCCCAGGCCCGACATCCTTGATGCGGATGCGGACGATGAAGAGGCCTTCGACCTGGAACTGTCCGGCACGGAAGAGTTGGCCCTGGAGGCGGGACCCGCACCCGCCGAAGCCTCCGGAGAAACAGAGTTCGAGATGGAAGATACGCTCGATCTGGAGGAGATGGCGGCGACGGACGCCCCCGGCCTCGAGATGGACGACACCGGGCTCGAACTCGAAATAGATGACTTCGAAGGTGAAGTCGATCTCGAGCTGGCCAAGCAGCTCGCCGAGGCGTCCGAACTCGAGGGCGGGAAAGAAGCCGCTCCTGCCGAAGACAACATCATCCGGTCGGCCCTGGAAAAATCCGTCGAGCGCACCCTCGAAGGAATCATCCCCCCCATGCTTCGGCATGTTGAATCCATCGTGGAAGAAATGCTGCCCGGCCTCGTTGAGAAGGTGGTTCTGCGGGAAATCGAAAAAATCAAGCGCGGAGAGTAAATTTTGCTCGAGCCCCGGTACGATCCCAAGTCGGCCGAAAACCGTTGGTACGCCTATTGGATGGAAAAGGATTATTTTCACGGGGCGCCCGATCCGGAGCGCCCCTCCTACTCCATCGTCATCCCGCCCCCGAACGTCACCGGCGTCCTCCACATGGGCCATGCCCTGAACAACACCCTTCAGGACATCCTCTCCAGATGGAAACGGATGCAGGGCTACAGCGTGTGCTGGATGCCGGGAACGGACCACGCCGGCATCGCCACCCAGAACGTGGTGGAGCGCCAACTGGCCGCAAAGGGACTCTCGCGCGAGGCGCTGGGGCGGGAGGAGTTCATCCGCCGCGTCTGGGAATGGAAGGAAGAGAGCGGCGGCGCCATCATCCACCAGCTTCAGCGCCTGGGCGCCTCGTGCGACTGGCCGCGCGAGCGCTTCACGATGGACGAGGGGCTCTCGCGGGCGGTGCGCGAGGCCTTCGTCCGGCTCTATGAAGAAGGACTCATCTATCAGGGCGATTATCTCGTCAACTGGTGTCCGCGCTGCGGAACGGCCGTCTCTGATCTGGAGGTGGAGTACGAGGAGCGCGACGGCCACATGTGGGACTTTCACTACCCGCTCTGGGAGGGCGGCGAGGGAATCGTCGTCTCCACCACCCGGCCCGAAACCATGCTGGGCGACACGGCGGTGGCCGTTCACCCCGAGGATGCGCGCTACCGCGCGCTGGTGGGAAAACATCTGCGCCTTCCCCTGGTGGACCGGAAGATCCCCGTCATCGCGGACAGCTTCGTGGACCCGGAATTCGGTTCGGGCGCCGTGAAGGTCACGCCCGCCCACGATCCAAACGACTTTGAATCGGGCCTGCGGAACAATCTTCCCCAGATCAACATTCTCACCCCCGACGCCAAGATCAACGAAAACGGCGGGCCCTACGAAGGGCTCGATCGCTTCGAGGCGCGGAAAAAAGTGCTCGCCGATCTCGACGAACAGGGGCTCCTCCGGGGCGAGCGGCCGCATCGCCACGCCGTCGGCGGCTGCTACCGGTGCGGCACCATCATCGAGCCCTACCTGTCGAAGCAGTGGTTCGTCCGGGTGAAGCCCCTGGCCGAGGAAGCCATCCGCGCTGTCGAGGACGGCCGCATCCGCATCATCCCCAAGCAGTGGGAAGCCACCTACTTCGAGTGGATGCGGAACATCCGCGACTGGTGCATCAGCCGGCAGATCTGGTGGGGCCACCGGATTCCCGCGTGGCACAACGATGCGACGGGCGAGGTGGTGGTCTCCCGGGAGGACCCGAACGACCCGGCTCTGCGGCCCGAAACCGACGTGCTCGACACCTGGTTCAGCTCGGGCCTGTGGCCCTTCTCCACCTTCGGCTGGCCGGAGAAGAACGCGGACCTCGCCTACTTCTATCCCACCTCGGTACTGGTGACCGGTTTCGACATCATCTTCTTCTGGGTGGCGCGGATGATCATGACCGGCCTCAAGTTCATGGACGATGTCCCCTTCCGGGATGTCTACATCCACGCCCTCGTGCGCGACGAGGAGGGCCAGAAAATGAGCAAGACGCGGGGGAACATCATCGATCCGCTGGAGGTGATCGACAAGTACGGGGCCGATTCCCTGCGGCTGACGCTGGCGGCCATGGCGGCGCAGGGACGCGACATCCGCCTCTCGGAGGAGCGCATCGCCGGCTTCCGGAATTTCTGCAACAAGCTCTGGAACGCCGCCCGCTTCACCCTCATGAACCTCGGGGACGCCCGGCCCGAGCTGCCGTCCCGCGAAGCGCTCTCCCTCGGGGACAGATGGATTCTCAGCCGCTTGAACGATGTCACCGAAAAGACCACCGGCGCGCTCGAGGAGTACCGCTTCAACGACGCGGCGCTGGCCCTTTACCATTTCACCTGGCACGAGCTCTGCGACTGGTATATCGAACTCATCAAGCCCGCCCTCACCGGCGGCGCCGAGGGCGACGCCCAGCGGTCGGTGCTCGCCTTCGTCCTCGAGCGGACGCTGCGGCTGCTCCATCCCATCACCCCGTTCATCTCCGAGGAGATCTGGCAAAAACTTCCGGGCAGATCCGGCGAGAGCATCATGGTTTCCGCCTGGCCTGAAGCGGACCCCGCATGGAACGACCCGGAGGCCGAGGCGCACCTCGGCAAGCTGATGGAGGTGGTCGGGAGCATCCGCAACATCCGGGGCGAGCTGAACATCTCCCCCGGCAAGAAAGTGCCCGTTTTGGTTCACATCGAGGACGCGGAGGAAGAGCGGCTCCTCCGCGATGAGGCCGAGTGGATACAGCGGATCGCCAAGATTCAGCCGGGCTGGAAGGTGGGTGCCGATGTCAGCCGGCCGAAGGCGGCGGCGGCGGCCGTGGCGGGGGGTTTCCAAATATTCATCCCCATCGAGGGCCTGATCAATCCCCGGGAGGAGATCCAGCGGCTGGAGAAGCAGTTGGGGGAGCTCATCAAGGACATCAAAGGTACCGAAAAGAAGCTCGACAACCCTTCGTTTCTCGAGCGCGCCCCGGCGGATGTCGTCGAAAAGGATCGCGCCCGCCTCGCCGAGGCCCGCAACCGCGAGCAGAAGCTGCGTGAAAACCTCTCCCGCCTCACGGAACTCACCGCATAGATGGCCGCGCCGGGGGAGGGTCTGAGCGGGCACCCGTTTTGGCGGATCGAAAAACACGGCACAGTCGAATCCACCAACGACCTTCTCTTGCAGCGCGCCAGAGAGGGCGCGGCCGAGGGCCTGGTCATCTGGGCCGGCGCCCAGACGCGGGGCCGGGGCCGGATGGGCAGGGCCTGGTTTTCCCCGGCGGACAGGGGCCTCTACTTTTCC
>JAQBZT010000039.1 GCA_027622355.1 bacterium
GCCATGTTGGGCCGGCCCCCGAAGTAGCGCTGGTTGGTGTGGTGCTGGCTCTCGGGCGCTTCGGTGAAAAGAACGGTCTGCCCCTGCCCTTCCTTGCAGTAGCTCTCATGAATCAGCTGAACGATCAGCTCGCCGAGGCCCGAGAGCGCCTTGGCGTAAATCGGCAGAAATAGCTCGGTATAGCCCGCAAGCTCCGCCCGCCACAGAGCGAGCGCCAGCGCCTTGGCCATGTTCTTGCCGGAGGGCACATCGGGCGAGAGGAGTGGGTGGACCTCGGAGAAGGCCGCATCCACCGCACGGGCCAGCGACGCATCTCCCGCGGCGAGGGGGAGAAGGGCATTGTTCTGCCCCGCCGTGTACCTCCCGCCGACCGCTTCGGGATGGGGAAAGGTCTCCAGGCCCTTTTCATGAATCAGGGCCGCGAGCTTGCTCTCCCCCGGACTGAGGACGGCGAGGGCGGGATAGCCCCGCTCCAGAAGAAGCCGGGTCTCCTGGACCACGTTTTCCGTGTTTCCGGACTTGCTCACCGGAACCAGGAGCGTGTTCGCGGGATGAAACCGGCCCGCCCCCGGCAAAAGCTCCCCGAAAAGACCGCTCGGGTCCGTCCCGTCGAGAAGATGCAGCTGCCGGGGCGCGCCGCCTTCCGCGAGCGCCCGGTAGAGCGCCCATACGTTGCGGATGGAGCCGCCGTTGCCGATGACGACGATGTGGTCCCTTTCCTCCGCGAGCGGCAATTTTTTTTCGATGCCGGCGAGGTCGGGCCGCTCCCGGGCGAACGCCGGTGCGGGATTCCCCCCCTGGTAGCCGGAGATGGCCGCACCCAAGGCAGCGGGATCGTTCATCCGGGCGGCGCCCTGGGCAAAGGACTTCGGGCCGCGCCCCTGAAGCGCGGCGTCCCAGCCTTGGGTATAAAGGTGCAGCGTCATGGTCTTTCCATCTCCGCCCTGAAATATTTCTTCGTCACGTCCGCGCCAAAAAAATATAGCTCTCAAAGGGTACCTCGAGTCCCCCCGAACCTGCATACGCCGCCAGGGACGCCGCGACATCCTTCATAAAAGCCTCCCGCCCCTCCGGTTTCAACTCCGCAATGGCACGGCCCAGCGCCGGGCCGCCCGCCGCGACGGCCTCGACAAACGCGCCCGCCGAAGGAAAACGGGAAGCGCGGGAGATCGTCTCCAGCGAAATTTCACGGAACCCGGCTCCCTCTAATAGCGAGCAGATCACGGCCGGGTCCGTCAGCGAAAGCGAGACGGGGGTCGGCGCGGCGGGGTTGATGTGCCGCAGCTGGGCCGCGTGGAGTGCCTCAAAGCCGGGATTGTTCTCGAATCCGCTCCACACGCTCGCGGCGAATCTTCCCCCCGGGCGGAGCACCCGGCGGATTTCGCGCAGGCCCGCTACCCGATCCGGGAGAAATTGAAAACCCTGCTGGCAGAGCGCTGCGTCGAATTCCCCATCCCCGAAGGGCATGGCCTGGGCGTCTCCCAGCTCCCAATCCACCGGCAGGGGGGTGTTTCTCTTCGCAACCTCGAGCATCCCCGGGTCCAGATCGAGGCCAACCACCCGGCCTGCATCACCGACCCGCTCCGCCGCGATCCGGGAAACCACCCCCGTGCCGCAGGCCACATCGAGCACCGCCTCGCCCGGCTGGAGCCCGGCCTTCTCCACCAATACCCCCGTCCAGGGCCCGAAGATGGCCGGGACCAGAAACTCCTGATAGGCCTCCGCCCGCCGGGTGTCGATCTCCGGGCTGGTTCCATCCTGGGACGTCACCCGCTCCCTCCCGCTCCCCGCTCCTCCAGCGGCTCGCACTCAAGATGGGCCTGGAAGCTCCGCAGCACGATGGGGATCAGACCCGCCTCGGGAAGCCCCAGCGCGGCGAACACGCGTTTTCCGATCGCCAGGATATTTTCTTCTTCTCCCATCTCCTCCACCGCCTCCCGGACCAGCCGATCGATGCGGCGGAGATACGCCTCTCCCGCATCAATATGCGCGGCGACCTCAGGGCCCTTCGATACTTTTCGGCTCATGGCGGAAAGAAGGAGATTCGCGCCGCGAACCTGCCGGAGCTTCTCCAGGCTCTCGAGGGTGAGCGGCACATTTTCGTAGATGGGCAGGGTGTCCGGCTCGGGCAAAACGTCTCCGCAAATGAGGGCGCCGTCGCCCGGGACAAAAAGCGAAAGGCTCCCGGAGGAGTGCCCCGGCGTGTGGAGTGTCTCCAGCGAGACCCCGCCGCCGAGGTCCAAAACATCTTCCTCCCCGAGCAGCTTCCCGATCTTCACCGGGCCCGACATTTTCTGGCGCATGTTCCCGGCGGGGCGGATCTGGTTCTGAAGGTCCAGGTCTTCAATCAGCGGCCGGGCGAACGGATGGGCGCAAAAACGGGGAGCGGCCCGCTCGGCGATGACGCCGTTCCCGCCGATGTGGTCGAAATGGGAGTGGGTGTTGACCACCCAGGCGATGTCCTCCGGCTTCCGGCCGATGGATTCGACACAGGCGAAAATTTCGGGCACCGATTGCGCCACCCCCGTATCCACAACGGCGAGGCGCTCCCCTTCAATGACGTAAGAGGTCACAAAGCGGGGGATTTTGCCTCCGCCGGGCGGTTCAATCTCAAATTCGAGCCACAAGGTGTGGACGTGCGGAGATACGCGCATTGCGGATCCACTCTCCAGTTACACGAAGCAAACACTCTCATCCCTGAAGTCCAGATGAGACCATACAATGAATCGCTCTTGCGGAAAATTGGCAATTTCACGCAAAAAACGCTCAAATCAGACATCACACTAAAAAAAAAATCAGATTCTGACCACAGGATCTATTTCCACTTTTTCCCTTATCCGGGTCTTCGCATCAAATCTTGCAAGAGAAGCAACAGGCTCTGCCGCAAGAGAGGAAGAACAAAAAAAATAACGATTACTCCCATTCTTATTGCATTATTCGGGACACCGCCCCGTCAAAACACTTTCATCAAAGGTGGAAACGAACTCCTTTCACCCGTTTTGTATACACCGAAGCAGGAACGATCCGGCTTTTATCTCTGCTTGCAGCGCCTGAGAGGGGTGAAAATAAATCTTGACCTTTCATTCCCCAATGTCATAAATTTCCTATTGCAAATGTTTTTTCCGCCCTCAATGTTCAAATCATTTTTATTTCATCCATAGGAACGGCTGACAGGAACGACAACACGTCGCTTGCTCCACCTGGAAGACTCGCGTCTCGCTTGGCGCAACCTATATCCGCCCCGCAGGGAGATCGCTGGAATGGCAGCTGCCAAGAAAGCAAAGCGTAAAGCTACAAAGAAGAAGGCCACAAAGAGGAAAGCTACAAAGAAGAAGGCTACAAAGAAGAAGGCTACAAAGAAGAAGGCTACAAAGAAGAAGGCCACAAAGAAGAAAGCCACAAAGAAGAAAGCTACCAAGCGCAAAGCCAAAAGAAAGAAAAAGTAGCAAGATCAAGCTTTTTCGAGAGCAAGCGGCTTGACGAGGGGCTCCGCCGGAAGGCGGGGCCCCTTTGTTTTGGGCCAATTTTCGGGGAAAAATGCCCTTCGGCCTGCCATTTGCCTGATATTCCTTGACCTTTTCAGATTCACCGGCACTGGGGTATAAAGGCGCCCTGCACATGGAGCGATACTCCCCGGCTTTCCGGTGGAGGCGCCCGATCTCGATAACGTGGATATGGACAGGAAAAACGCTCGGCACAAGGAAATCCACGTTTTTAACAGGGGGGACAGGCTCTTGGATTCGAAAACCCTTATCTATACGGCACTCTCCATCCTGAGCTTCGGCTTTTGGGGAATGCTGATGCAGCTGGGTCAAAAGCGCCTCGGCCCTATGCCCCATCTCGTTGCGATGGGCATCTCCATCGCCGCCCTCGTGGCCCTCGGCCTCATCTCCCGCCAGGTTTCCCTCCCGCCGCTGAAGCCGGCGCTGTGGATATCGGTGGGCGCGACGGTGGCGACCATGGCGGCCCTGGTGTTTTTCACATTCGCACTGGCGCGCGCAGAGGGAAATACGACGGCCGTCGTCGCCCTGACTGCCCTCTACCCCGGCGTCACCGCCCTTCTTTCTGTCTTTTTCCTGGGCGAGTCCTTCTCCTTGGCCAAGGGCGCTGGCCTCGTCCTCGCTCTGGGCGCGGCGATTTTGTTCACGCTTTAGGTGCGGATGGGATGGGGATGACGCCAAAACGCGGGTTTCGCATCGGCATTGATACGGGGGGCACATTCACCGACGTGGTCGGGGTGCGCGCCGATACCGGGCAGATTTACACCACCAAAACCCCCACGACCCCGGGGGATTTCAGCCAAGGCCTCATCCAGGGCATCCAAAAACTTCTGGCGGAGGCCAAGATCCGGCCCCGCGAGGTGACCGGCGTCTTCCACGGGACCACCGTCGCCACCAATGCGATTCTTGAGCGGAAATTCGAGAATCTGGGTCTTGTGGTCACCGGCGGATTCCGCCACCTGCTCGAAATCGGGCGCGTCAGCAGGATGGTGGACCCGCAAAACGGCGGCCACTATGCCGCCAACCTTCTTCGGCCCCTTCCCGGGGCGCTCGTTCCGCCCGAGCGCATCCGGGAAGTGTCCGAGCGCGTCTCCAGCACGGGGGAGATTCTCACCCCCCTCCCCGAGGAAGAAGCCCGCGATGCGGCGCGCTGGTTTCGGGATGCGGGCATCGGCGCCGTGGGCTTTTGTCTCCTCCACGCCTATGCGAACTCCACCCACGAGGAGATGATCCGCGCGGCGTTCGAGAAGGAATTCCCCGAATGCTTCGTCAGCATCTCAAGCGAAGTCATCCCCGAGCCGGGGGAGTACGAACGGGCCGTGACCACACTGCTGGACGCCTGCATCAAACCCCCTATCAAGGCATACATGGACCGGAGCGCCGGCCGGATCGAGGAGTCCCTCGGGGAGGTTCCCTTCCTGGTCATGAAGAGCAACGGCGGCGTTTCCACCGCGCGCGAAGTCGCCCGAAAACCGATCACCACGGTGCTCTCGGGCCCGGCGGCGGGCGCCCTCTCGGCCGCCTATCTGGGCACTCTCTCCGGCCACCGGGAACTCATCACCCTCGATGGGGGCGGCACCTCCACCGACATTGCGGTCGTGGAAAACGGTCAGGCCAAGCGCGCCAGCCGGCACCATCTCGATGAATTCGTACTCCGCCTCCCCATGATCGATGTCGTCACCATCGGCACCGGCGGCGGATCGATCGCCTGGCAAAGCCCTGAGGGAAGGCTCCGGGTCGGCCCGCGGAGCGCGGGCGCCGAACCGGGACCCATCTGCTACGGCCGCGGCGGCGAGGAGCCGACGGTCACCGATGCGAATCTGGTGCTGGCCCGTAGCCCGCTTCAGCTCGCGGGCGGCGAAGTGACGCTGAACAAGGCGCTCGCCATGCGGGCCATGCGGCAACTGAGCCAGCCCTTCGGAATGGACCCGCTCGAAATGGCGGCGGGCGTCATCGAGATCGCCGCCTGGAATCAGGTACACGCCGTCCGGCGGGCCACCATCCAGCGGGGCATCTCGCCGAGCGATTTCGCCCTGATGGCGTTCGGCGGCTCGGGCCCCCTGACGGCGGGTCTTGTGGCCGAACTCCTGGGAATGGATACGGTGATCGTTCCGCCGTTCGCGGGCATGACCAGCGCCTTCGGCCTGGAGGTGGTGGACCTCGTGAACGACTACGCGATGCCGCACCTTCAGCGGGAGGATGCGCTGGATATCGGGAAGCTGGCGGATGCCTTCCAATACCTTGAAAACAAAGCAGATACCGGACTCAGCACCGAGGGGATCCCGCCCCACCGGCGTGCCCTCCGGCGGACGGCGGAGCTCCGCTACCAGGGCGAGGCGCACGAGATCGAGGTGGACGTCCCCTCGGGCTACATGGCGCCCGCCTCCGTCGCGACTCTCTTCAATCGCTTCCATCAGCTCTACCAGCAGCGAAACACCTACAACCACGCCAGCAGCCGGCCGGTCGAGATCGTCACGCTGCGCGTCACCGGAATCGGGTTCACCAATCCGCCGAATCTTCCCCTCCTCGAGGTCGGCAAGGAAAGCCCAGAGGATGCCTATAAGGGCGCGCGGCTGGTCTGGTTCCGCGAGACGAACGGCTTCTTCGATACCCCGGTCTACTACCGGGAGCGCCTCAAGGAGGGAAACTACATCCCCGGCCCCGCCATCGTTGAAAGCCTGGGGAGCACGACCGTCATCTTCCCCCGACAGGAAGGGCGCGTGGACCGCTTCGGCAATCTCGTGATGCAGTTCCGCGCCGAGATGAAAGAACAAAAAGAGCGCGCGGGCCGGCCCACCGGCTGGCACGGCGTGGGAGCGACCTGGCAATGAACGTGAACCCCATCGTCAGCGAAATCGTCTCGGGCGCGCTCCGGGCCCTGGAGGAGGAGATCGAGGATTTCCTCTCCCGCGTCTGGCGCAGCCCCGCCCTCCGGGACAGCCGGGATTTCTCCGTCACCCTGACCGACCGCTTCGGCCGTGCCGTCACCGGAAGAACCTTGGGGGCCAGCCCCGGCCCCGTGCTGGAGCGCTTCCCGCCCGAGAAAATGGCGCCGGGGGAGGTTTTTCTCTTCAACGACCCCTATCTCTCCCCGCCGGGATTCGGGGAGGCTGCCGAGCTGTGTCTCGCCCGTCCCTTGTTCGATGGCGATCAAATTGTCGCTTTTCTCCAGATCAGGGCCCGGCACGATGATCTGGGCAGCGCCCGCCCTGGCGGGGAAACCACTCAGGCACTCGAGGTGTTCCACGAGGGAATCCTGATCCCCCCCGTGCGCATCGCGCAGAACGGCGCACTCTCCGAGGATGTCCTGACGGTGCTCGCCCGGAACAGCCGGCTTCCCGACACGCTCGCCGACGACATCTCGGCCCAGCTCGGCGCTCTGCGGATCGGAGCCCTGCGGCTGCGCGAGCTGGTCGGCCGCTACGGCGGGGATAACCTCACGGCCTGCTTCGCGGATCTGCTGCGCGAGTCGGAGGTGGCGTTCCAAAAAGAGGTGATCGCGCGCATTCCCGAGGGGCGGCGCTGGGAGGCGGAGTCCACCATCGAGACAGACGGAATCTCCGGGCCGCATGTGCTGCGCCTGGCCCTCTCACGCGAGGGGGAGCGCCTTCGCGTGGATCTGACGGGGGCAGGTCCACAGGCCAAGGGGCCGATCAACTGCCCGTTGCAGGGGGAGGGCCGCCTGTATTTCGCCAGACTCATTGCCCCCCTTTTGCTCCAGCTCGCCGAAACACCCGAGCGCCGCTCGGGAATCGCACTCAACGACGGCGTTTGCCGCACGATCGAAATCATGCTCCCGGAGCCGGGAACGATCCTCACCCCGCACTTTCCCGCCCCGACGGGCCTGCGGGCACTGACGTTGAGCAGTCTTCTTTCGGCCTTCGAGAAGGCGCTCTTTGAGGCGACCTCGGGAAAGGTTCCGGCGGGATTCGACAACTTCCGGACCTGGAGCCTCAGGGGGCGCCGCAGAGGGAGCGGATACCTCTTTTTCCGCGAATCCCTCGGAGCGGGCCTGGGAGCGGGTCCGGGCGGAGATGGGACATCGGCCGCCCCGCCCCTGGGCCGGAGCGGCGCGATGCCCGTCGAGTTCGCCGAAGCGCGCTACCCCATCCGGATTGAGGCCATCGGCCTCGTGCCGGACTCGGGCGGTGCCGGGACCTTCCGCGGCGGACTCGGGCTTCACTACCGCTACCAACTGTATGTGGAGGGGGAGATTTCGAGCGTCGCGGGCGCGTCCGCCGAGGGGCCCTTCGGCGGCGGCGGCGGCACCCCCGGCGCCCCCTTCCGGGCGCGTCTCGGGCCCGATGAAGGGGCATTCCACGAAATCGGAGGCGTCTCCTCGGAGCATTTTATCCAGGAAGGGGATATTCTCGATATCGAAACACCCGGCGGCGGCGGCTGGGGCCCGCCCTCTGAAAGGGCGCCCGAGGCGGTCCTCCTGGATGTACAAAGAGGATATGTGAACCCGGAAATGGCCCGGAAAGTCTATCGTGTCGCCCTCAAGAAAGAAGCCGGTGGATGGCAGCTGGACGCCAAGGGGACGGAGCGCCTCCGCCGGGGAAAGAAATAAGACCTCCGGCTCCCGATCGGTTCCCGCCCTTTTCTTGCCCCCTGCGATAGTGGATAGTATCGGGAAACCCCTTTGGGGGGTGTCTGAAAAATTACCCAAAATCCGGAGGAGCCCAAATGCGACCCCGCGCGTTCAACATCTTTGTCATTGTTCTTCTCCTTCTGGCGGCCGGATGCGCCGCAAAAGTGAGGGATGTATCGATCCAACTCCTCTATACGCCGGACAAGGACGTATCCGGCGTCCGCTCTCCCGTCAAAACGGTCGCGCTGGGCATCCTCATCGATAGCCGGAGCGAGCGTGCCGGCGGACCCGTGGGAGAAAGAAATCGCATCGGCGGCGGGATCGATCGCTACTCCACCAAGGGAGATTTGCCCTCGCACATTTCAAACGTCATCAAGGGCTACTACACGAAAAGGAACGTGCGGGTCCTCGACTCGAGATGGGACGGCACGCCCGCCCAACTCTGGGACCAGAAAGGGGAGATCGTCCTCTCCGGCCGAATTCACAAGATGTGGTTCACCTCCAAGGACACGGTCGCCTACGTGGACGCCCGCAACGTGTTTTGGATTGAAATCATTGCCGGATCGCCCACCAGCGGAACCATCATCAAGAAGCGGATTCAGCTGGAGCCGAAAAGAACCAGCTCCGTGTTTTGGAACGAAAAGGATGTAGAGGCCTGGCTCAGTCGGACTGTGTCGGATGCCATCGAGCGCGTATTGCCCGATCTGGAAAGGCGCCTCGCCGGATGATTGACGCCCGGAAAAGCAGACTATAAATTGGTTTTATCGGCCTTTCCTTATACCGATCCAGAAATTGCGTTGCGGCTGGCCCTGTTTCTTTCGTGATCTTCAATCCCAAACGGAGGATGTACCGGCGATGGCGATTAAAGTGGGAATCAACGGATTTGGACGCATCGGTCGGAACCTGCTTCGGGCTGGCATCGACGATCCCGCGATTGAATTCGTGGCCGTCAACGATATCACCGACCCGAATACACTCGCCCATCTTCTGAAATACGACTCGGTGCACGGGCGCTTTGACGGGGAGGTCAAGGTCGGCGAAGGCGAGATCATCGTCAACGGCAAGAGCATCAAGGTGCTCTCCGAGCGCGACCCGGCCAAGCTGCCCTGGGGCGCCCTGGGCGTCCAGATTGCGGTCGAGAGCACCGGCCTCTTCACCAAGCGCGCGGACGCCGAAAAGCATCTGACCGCGGGCGCGAAGAAAGTGATCATCTCGGCCCCGGCGACGGACGAGGACATCACCATGGTCCTCGGCGTCAACGACGATAAATACGACCCCATCCGGCACAACATCATCTCGAACGCGAGCTGCACGACAAACTGCCTGGCGCCCGTGGCCAAGGTGCTTCACGAAAAATTCGGCATCAAATCCGGCCTGATGACGACGACCCATGCCTATACGAACGATCAGAAGATTCTGGACCTGCCCCACAAAGACCTTCGGCGCGCCCGGGCGGCGGCCATCAACATGATTCCCACCACGACGGGGGCCGCCAAGGCGGTCGGGCTGGTTTTGCCCGAACTCAAGGGCAAACTCGACGGAATGGCGATCCGGGTCCCCACCCAGGATGTTTCGGTGGTCGATCTGGTGGCCGATCTGGAAAAGGACGCCACGGCGGAAGATGTGAACGCCGCGCTCAAAGCGGCGGCAGAGGGTCCGCTCAAGGGGATCCTGGCCTATACGGATGAGCCGCTGGTCTCGACCGATTTTCTCGGAGATCCTTCCTCCTCGATCGTGGACGGCCTCTCCACCAAGGTGCTTGGAAAGCGGATGGTCAAAGTCCTCGCATGGTACGACAACGAATGGGGCTTTTCCTGCCGAATGGTTGATTTGATCAAGAAAATCGGGGCTCGTCTCTAAGGACGCGCGAAAAGGACGGAGAACAGCCATGGCGGGTTTGACGAGTACCATCGAGGACGGCACACCCAAGCTGGGCATCGAGGACATTAATGTCTCGGGCAAAAAAGTGTTTCTTCGGGTTGATTTCAACGTCCCCCTGGACAGTCAGCTGAAAATCACCGATGACACCCGGATCCGGTCCGCCCTTGCGACGATCAACTATCTCCTCGATGAGGACGCCCGGGTCATCATCGCCGCCCACCTGGGGAGGCCCAAGGGAAAGCCCGATCCGAAATTCTCCCTGGCGCCGGCCGCCAAGCGGCTCAGCCGCCTCCTCGATAAAGAGTGCCCCATCGCCCCCGACTGCGTGGGCCCGAAAGTCCAGGCGATGGTGGACAAGATGGAGTCCGGCACGGTTCTCGTCCTCGAAAATCTGCGTTTTCACCCGGAAGAAGAGGAAAACGACCCTGGCTTTGCGAAACAGCTCGCCGCGCTTGCCGATGTGTACGTGAGCGATGCCTTCGGCAACGCCCACCGGGAGCACGCCTCGATGTCGGCCATCACGAAATTTCTTCAGCCGGCGGCCGCGGGCTTTTTGATGCTCAAGGAAGTGAATTACCTGAGCCGGGCGGTGAACAACCCCATGCGGCCGGTCGTGGCCATCCTCGGCGGCGCCAAGGCCAGCACCAAGATCGGCATCGTCGAAAAGCTTTTGACCCGCATGGACAAAATTGTTATCGGCGGCGGAATGGCGGGCACTTTTCACCGCGCCCTGGGCTACGAGATGGGGCACAGCCTGGTCGAGGAAAATCTGATCGACACGGCCAGAAACATCATGAAAAAAGCACAGGAACTCTGCGTGAAGTTCTATCTGCCCTGCGATTATGTCGTGGCCGACAAGTTCGAAGCCTCGGCGGAGACGAAAGTGGTACCCGCCCAGGAAGTGCCCGCCGAATGGTATGCCCTTGATATCGGACCCGCGAGCGCCATGCTTTTTTCCGAAGTGATCCAGGGCGCCAAGACCATCATCTGGAACGGCCCGATGGGGGTCTTTGAAGTGGATGCCTTCAGCCGCGGCACCTACGCCATCGTCAACCATGTGGCCAACTCCTATGCCCTGACCATCGTGGGCGGCGGCGACACGGATGTGGCGGTGCACGCGGCGGGAGAGTCCCAGCGAATCTCCTACATCAGCACAGGCGGCGGAGCCTTCCTCGAGCTGCTTGAGGGGAAGGAACTCCCCGGAATCGCTTCCCTGACCGACAAAACCTAGTCCGCATTCACCGGGAGGCAAAGAGCAGATGAGCGCACGCCGGATTCTTGTGGCCGGAAACTGGAAGATGAACATGCTGCTCGGCGAGGGGAGCGCCCTGGCAAGCGCCATCGCCGGGGGACTTCCCCAGCAACGGCGGACAGAGGTCGTTCTTGCCCCTCCCTACCTCGCCCTGCCCGCCGTTTCGGCGGCCCTTGGAGGCGCTCCCATCGGCGTCGCGGGCCAGGACTGCTCGCCCGAGGGCGGCGGCGCCTTCACGGGCGAGGTCAGCGTAGCGATGTTGAAGGACGCGGGCGCTACCCACGTCATCCTCGGCCACAGCGAGCGCCGCGAACTGATGGGAGAGGGAAACGCTCTCGTCGCCCAAAAAGCGGCGGCGGTCCACGCCGGCGGCTTGGTGCCCATCGTCTGCCTGGGCGAGCCGCTCTCCACCCGGATGGCGGGGCAAACGCTCGCACGCATCGGCCTTCAACTCGAGCAGTGCCTCTTTTCCGCCTTCCGGGAGGCGCCCGCCGGGCTGGTCCTCGCCTACGAACCCGTCTGGGCCATCGGGACGGGCGTGACGGCCACCCCGGATCAGGCCCAGGAGGTGCACCGCTACATCCGCGGCCGCCTCGGCGAGGGATTCGGGGTGGACTGGGCGTCAGAAACCCGCATCCTTTACGGGGGCAGCGTAAAGCCCGATAATGCCGCCGAGTTGTTCGCCAAGCCCGACATTGACGGCGGCCTGATCGGCGGGGCCAGCCTCAAGAGCGGGGATTTCCTCGCCATCGTCCAAGCCGCCGAAAACATATCTCAAAAGGCCTGATACGCTGAAAGGATAAGCATGTCTTCGCTCCTCACCGTCATTCATGTTTTGGCTGCCATATCCCTGATTCTCGTCGTACTGCTCCAGACCGGAAAAGGCGCCGGGATGGGCGCGGCCTTCGGCGGCTCCAGTGACACCTTCTTCGGCTCGCGCGGTCCCACCAGCTTCCTCAGCAAGCTGACCACCGGCGCGGCCATCTGCTTCATGCTCACATCGTTGCTGCTCACCTATGTGTCCTCCCGGAGCGCGACCATATCAATCGTTCCCGCCGCTCCCCTCCGCCAGGGAGCCAGCACACCGGCCGCCCCGAAACCCGGCCCGGCCCCTGAGAAGAAGCCGGCCAAATCCACCCCATAGGAACCGCCCCGGACCCCATGCACAGGAGAATCTAGCGTTGCTCATCAAACGGATTCTTCTGCTGCTTCCACTTCTGATCATCGCCTTTCTTTTCCAGTCCTATTTTTGGGTCCCCACCTTCCGCGATCAGGCCAAGGGCAGCAGCAAGAGACTCCGCCAATACATCCAGGGCACCATCGGAGATGCCCAAATCCTCAACCCCGCCCTTTACTCTGACGCCTCGAGCGGCACGATCGTCAATCTCGTGTTCGAGGGGCTGATCGACAGGGACAAGGATCTCAAATTCCGCGGAAGGCTCGCCAAATCCTGGGAGATTTACGAAGAAGCCTACTTCGTTCCCCGGCCCGGCAGCACCACGGCAGAGGCGGTGTTCCTTCAAATCGAGCGGGCCCACTACCAGGGGAAAGCGGCCTGGCTGAAAAATATCAAGGAGATCGAAATCGCAGGGCCCCGGGAAGAGAAGCAGAGCGTCACGCTCCCGCCCCTCAAAAAGGGGGGTCCGCCCCGGCGCTTCACCTTCACGATCGCCTATCCGAAACGGATCAAGTTCACCCTGAAAAAAGTGGACCAGGACCTCTTCCCGCGGCTGAAAAAACTCATCGGAGATGACAAGTTCGCCGACGACCCCCGCCCCTACATCCGCGGGGAGCTGCCGGCCCCCGCGCTTCAAGCCGCGCTCGGCCGCGTGAACCTGACCGAGCACAATCCCGTGATCATCTTTCATCTCCGGGAGGGCGTCCGCTTTCACGACGGGCGCGAGTTCGATTCGGGCGATGTCCGCTTCACCTACAATTCCATCATGGATGGGAGGAACATCTCGCCCCGCATCCCCGACTACGAGCCGGTGAAGTATCTGGAGACCCCCGACCTCTATACCGTGAAAGTCGTCTACAAACGCCTCTACTCGCCCGCTTTCGGCACCTGGGGGATGGGCATTCTCCCCGAGCATCTGCTCAACAAAAATGCGCTCGCCGTCGAGGCCCGCCGCCGGGGTCTCGACCCCGGCAAATTCACCCTGCGTGACAGCGAATTCAACCGGAATCCGGTGGGCACCGGCCCGTTCGTGTTCCGGGAGTGGCGCTCGGACGAAATGATTCGCCTGGTCCGCAACTCCAGCTACTGGGAAGGACCGCCCGAGTATGAGGAGTACATCTTCCGCATCATCCCCGACGCCCTCACCCAGGAGATGGCCTTTTACGCCGGAACCCTCGACAGCTACGGCGCCGGGACCCATCAGGTGGAGCGCCTCCGAAAGGACACGCGCTTTCAGGTTTTCTCGGGCCTCTCCTTCGGCTTCACCTACATCGGCTACAACATGCGGCGGAAGCCCTTTGACGATGTGCGCGTGCGCCGTGCCCTCAGCATGGCCATCGACACCAACCAGATCCACAAATACATCCTGAACGGGGAGGCCGAGGACATCACCGGCCCATTCGTCAAGCAAAGCGACCACTACAACAAAAGCGTCGCCCCCCTGCCCCACGACCCGAAGGGCGCCATCCGCCTGCTGAACCGCGCGGGATGGAAAAAAGTAAAGGGGCGAATGAAAAAGGACGGAAAGCCGCTCCAGTTCACCCTCCTCACCAACCACGGGAACGAGCAGCGCAAGGCCATCGCCATCGTCGTTCAGGACGCATGGAAAAAAATCGGCGTGGAGGTGCGGATAGACACCGTCGAATGGGCGGTGTTCATCAAAAAATACATCCATGGCCTGAACTTCGACTCAGTTATTCTTGGGTGGAGCCTTGGCCTCGATCCCGATCTGTACCAAATATGGCACTCGAGCCAGACGAACCCCGGCCAGCTCAATTTCGTCGGCTACCAAAACATCGAGGCCGACCGCCTCATCGTGAAGATCCGCCAAGAGTACGATCTGAAGAAACAGATCCGCTACGCCCACGCGCTCCACGAAATCATCTACCGCGATCAGCCCTATACCTTCTTGTACATCACAAAATGGACGGCGCTCCTCGACCGGAAAATCGTCATCCGCGAAAAGGGCCCCGGCGGCAAATACATCAACACCCGAATCGAGCCGACCCGGACGGGGAACTACACCTTTGACTT
>JAQBZT010000040.1 GCA_027622355.1 bacterium
CCGGTACCGGTGCCGATGACGATGATGCGCCCGTCCACCCGGATGGCGTCGAGGTCCTTGTCGAAATTGTCGCACGCGGCCAGTTCGACAATGACGTCCACGCCGCGGCCGCCGGTCAGTTCCTTGCACCTTTCGGCGAAATCCTCTTCCTTGTAGTTGATCGTCTCATCCGCGCCGAGACTCTTGCAGAAATCGGCCTTCTCCTTCGAGCTCACCGTGGCGAACACGCGGCAGCCCATGGCCTTGGCCAACTGAATGCTGCCCATTCCGACGCCGCCCGCGCCGCCCTGGACGAGAACCGTCTCGCCCGGCCCGGCTTCCGCCTTGATGACGAGAGCGTTCCAGGCCGTGTAAAAGGCGACGTTGAGGCCGGCCCCTTCCTCGTAGCTGTACTTTTCCGGGAGAACCGCGGCCGTCGCCGCCTCGAGCCGGACCTTCTCGGCGTATGCGCCGCCGATGCCGCGCCCGAAGACACGCTGTCCGATCTTGAAGTTCTCCACCCCCTTGCCCAGGGCGATGACCTCGCCGGCGGCCTCGCCGCCCGGGATGTAGGGCGGGGTCACGAATTTCGCATAAGGATGCTTCGCGGCACGGATGGCGGTATCCACCGGATTTACCCCCGCGGCCCCCACCTTTATCAGCATCTCGCCGGGACCCGGCTTGGGGTCTTCCACTTCTTCCACCGTCATGGGAACGTCGAGATTAAATGCCTTCACGTGTACAGCTCTCACAGATATCCTCCTCAAAACAAAACGCACGGACGCATCTTGCCGGCGGCAATGACAAACGGAGCCCCCCGAACAAGGCTTCTTGGGAAGGAGTATTATCTGGAGGAAGGAGTAACGGAAGTCAAACGAGCCTGCTCGATTTTCTCGGCCATGGTGCCCGCATCGTCGCGCACCTCGCGCATCAGGGGAGAGTCGAGGATCGTTTTTTTCCGGCTGGCCAGGGCGCCGAGGTGGGCCTGGATATGATCCCCCATCTCGTAATTCGACCGGACGATGCGCCATTCGGCGAAATAGGCATAAAGGCGGCCGAAATCGTCGGTTCGCCGGGACAACTCACGGGCCAGGGCCGTATACCGTGTTTTGGCGGTTTTGTAGTTTTTCTCCAGAAAAAAGCCCTCGGCCATGGCAAAGGAGTAAAGCGGCTGGTTGGGGTACTGGACCAGCAGGGGTTCAAGTTCCTTCCGGGCCTCGGGGAATCTTTTTTCCTCGTACAGCGCCCAGACAAGCTCGAGCCGTGCGATCGTTCGCAGATACTTGCCCTTCGTCGCCGCCCGCCGGAGATAGCCGAGCCCCTTGTTTTTGGTCTCGTCGAGAACCTTGAAATCCGTCAACAGGCGGATGAACGTCGAACGGCTCTTCCAAAAGAGATAAAGGCCGAGCCCGTAGTAGGCGTCCTCGAGATTGGGATCGAGTTCGACCGCGCGCTGCAGGCTGTCGGCGGTCTTCATACCGTGCTGGAGGGCCGTGAGAAAGGAGTGGTTCTGGGCGGCATCGATGGCCATGATTCCGCTGGCCAGCCCCAGGAACATGTGGGCCGCGGCGTCCTTTGGATTTTGCAGGAGCATCAGCCGGGACTTCTCAATAGCCGTATCGGAATTGTCCTTGAATCCCTTGATATACGAGGCGCGATCGAAGTGCCGGACAAGGACCTGGTAAACCGCCGCCCGGAAGAGATAGCCCTCGGGGCGGTTGGGCATGGCGGCCACAACCTTGTCGAATTGCGCGAGGGCCTCCTTGTACCGGCCCGCGGCGGTGAATTTCAACCCTTGCTGAATCAGGCTTTCGGTCGGGGTTGCTGCGTGGGCGGGAGAGGCGACCGGTAGAAAAACAGCACATGCGAGGAGAAACGCTAAAACATGGAACAACGCACGGCGCATACCAAGCCCTCTCAGTTGGTGGCTTCAAGTTACCAGAGCAATATACGGGCAACAAGAGAAAAAAGTGTGAAATAAGGCACTATCCAGAAACTTCTCTCTTTCTCCGCAACGAGCGAGGTCGCGGATTCCCACGAAGCGCATTATTATTCAAAGAGTTAGAAGGCGGGCTGCAAAAGAAAAAAGGAAACAAAAAAGATATTACAAAAGGCAGACATAATGATGAATAACATATCGATTTCATGATATTTGAAAATAATTCAACCTCCCTTGCCGCATAATGTGAAGCCGGAGGGAACACCCAATGAAGGTGCCCGCGGGTGCCGTGCATATCATCGAGACCTTGCGCAAGGCGGGCCGGCAGGCCCTTCTGGCCGGAGGATGCGTCCGCGACTCTCTTCTAGGCCGCCCCCCCGAGGATTGGGATATTGCGACCGATGCCCCGCCCGAGGAAGTGATTGCCCTTTTTGACAAAACCCTCGCCGTGGGCGCGCGGTTCGGTGTCGTGAAGGTCCGCATCGGGAAGGATGATTACGAAGTGGCCCGGTTCCGGAAGGAGGGGCCCTATCTCGACGGTAGACATCCCCAATCGGTCGAACCCGCTGGGCCCCGCGAGGACGCGCTTCGAAGAGACTTCACCATCAACGGCATGTTCTACGATCCGGTGGCCGGCGAGGTCGTGGACTACGTAGGCGGACAGGATGATTTGAGCGAAAAAATACTCCGCACCATCGGCACCCCGGAGCAGCGGTTCGAAGAAGACCACCTGCGTCTCCTCCGCGCGGTGCGTTTCTCCACCCGGCTGGATTTCGATATTGCCCCCGATACGCTGTCGGCCATGAAGAAGTTCGCCCACCGAATCCAAAGGACGAGCACCGAGCGCATCCGCGATGAGCTGACGGCCATGTGGACCGGTCCGCGCGCGGACCGCGCGGCACAGCTCCTGCTCGAGACCAGCCTGCTGGAGGCGGTGCTTCCCGAGGTGGCCGCAATGGAGAACGTTGCCCAGCCGCCGGAGTTCCACCCCGAGGGCGACGTCTGGACACACACAAAACTCATGCTCGGCATGCTCGATGCGCCCTCCCCCACCCTGGCGTGGGGCGTCCTCCTGCATGACGTCGGCAAGCCCGTGACCTACTCGGTTTCCGACCGGATCCGTTTCAACGGCCATGCCAAAGAAGGCGTGAAAATCACCGAAAATATCTGCGCTAGGCTCCGGATGTCGAACCCGGATGCCACCCGGATTCGCGATCTGGTGAAACACCACATGCGTTTCATGCAGGTGCGGGAGATGCGCGAGAGCCGCCGGAAACGATTTCTCCGCGAACCTTTTTTTCCGGAACTCCTGGAACTCCACCGGATAGACTGCATGGCCTCCGGCGCAAAACTCAAAAACTACGAATTCTGCAAAGAGGAACTGGCGAAAATGTCCCTGGCGGAACTCCATCCCCCGCCCCTTCTGGATGGGCATGCGCTCATCGAAATGGGCTTTCCCCCTGGGCCCCGCTTTCAAGAGGTTCTCTCGGCCCTTGAAGACGAACAGCTCGAGGGACGCATCACCACGGTGGAAGAAGCGCGGCGCTTTGTCATCGCACAGATGTCGGGCGCGGATGCGGACAAGGCGCTTTGATGTCAAAATAGAAACGACGTTCGCCCGTTTCCATCGACCCCAGCCCCGCGCAGCAGGAGAATGAGAACGTGGCCCCAACCCGCTCCATCCGCATGACGGACCGCGACATCCATCTGGCGCTGCGCCGGATGGCCTTGGAAATCGTCGAAAAATGCGGGGCCGACACGCTCCTCGCCCTCGTAGGAATCCGCACGCGGGGGGAGCCGATCGCCCACCGAATCGCCGGAATCATTAAAGAACTCGAGGGCGTGGATGTCCCCGTGGGCGTGATTGACATCGGCATCCACCGGGACGATATCGGCCATCCGGGAGATCCCCGCACGTTCGGCCCCACCGAGATTAATTTTGACATCCAGGACCGGCACTTGGTTCTCGTGGATGATGTATTCTATACGGGAAGAACTATCCGGGCGGCCCTCGACGCCCTCATGGAAATGGGAAGGCCGCGCCGCGTCTGGCTGGCAGTGCTGGTTGATCGCGGCCACCGGGAGCTCCCCTTTCATCCTGACTTTGTGGGGAAAAGTCTTCCCACCTCTCGGGAAGAGCGGATTAACGTAAATTTAGAAGAGATCGACGGAGAGGATGCGGTTGCCCTCGTTCAGACCACCTGAGAAAGGAGAGTGCGATGTTCCGTAAAGTGCACCACATTGGCGTAGCCGTGAACAACATGGAGGACGCCCTCGCACTTTACGAAAAGGCGGGGGGGCGGCTGATCGGGCGGGAAACGTCCCGGGACGGCAAGGCCGATCTCGCGATGGTGGATATCGGCGGCAGCCTGATCGAACCCATCGCTCCGCTGGACGATGATTCCTCGGTGGGCAAATTCATCCAAACGCGCGGAGAGGGTCTCCATCACATCGCTTTTGCCGTGAGCGACATCAAGGCGGAACTGGCCCGGCTGAAAAAGGAGGGCTTCGACTTGATCGACGAATCGGCACGGCCCGGATTCATGGGGCACATGATTGCGTTCATCCGGCCGAAAAGCACGATGGGCGCCTTGTGGGAACTCGTTGAGGGAGAGGAGTAGCGCGCGCTACACCCCCCGATCGCGCATCCTTCTCCGGTAGTGGGCATAGGCCGCACCGGCCCATTCCTCCGGCTTTGCAGGCATTTGCACCACGGTGACGTAGTGATCCCCCCGCCGGAGTCCCTCGGGGCCCTGCCGGTGAATCCCCCAGCCCCGCAGGCGGATTGTCCTTCCCCCCCGCGTCTTCGCCGGAATGCTCACCTGCGTTGCGCCGTGAACCGTGAAAACGCGGACGGCGCCCCCCTCGGCCAGCCGGAAGGCGGGGACCTTCACCGTGCTGTGAACGTCAAGGCCGGCGCGCCGGAAGGCGGGATGCCGGCGCGAGGAGACGATAAGGAACAAATCGCCCGGCAAACCGCCGTGAAGACCCGCGCCCCCTTCTCCCGGGACGCGAAAAGTCTCGCCGCCCTCAAGGCCCGCGGGAAGATGCACGCGGACGATATCCTCCGCCTTAACGCGCCCCTTTCCGCGGCAGGTGCCGCAACCGTCATCCCCCTGCCCTCCGCGGCATTTCGGACAGGGAACCGCCCGCCGGCAGGAAACGGAGATCACGTCCCCGCGGGCCACCTGCAGAAAATCCAGAAGCACCTCCACCGACACATCCTCGCCATAGACCGGCGGGGGGAGCGGCGCCGCATCCACAGAGACGGCACCCTCCCAGGCGGAGATGGCGACACGGTAGGCCTCGCTCAAGCGCTTGAATCTTTGCTCCATTTCGGGGTTCCCCGCATGCCGATCGGGGTGGCAGTCGAAGGCCAGGCGGCGGTAGGCGCGGCGAATCATCTCGGCGTCCGCATCGGGAGAGAGGCCGAGCACCTTGCAAGCGGACTCCAGATTGGGAAACGGGGCCTGTGATGGCATCGGAAATCCTCAATCCTGCAGACGAAATCCCACTGTCACCCAACCATTATAAACAATTCGAACCCTTCAATCCTCCCGGTTCCAGGAGAATTCTCAATTGACCGTCTCTCCCGGATAGCGCGACAATAGCGCGTTGGGCGCCATAGGTTTTCGTCGTCCGCTTCCCGCCTTATTTTTCGCCGCGTGAATTCTTGGCAAAACCTCCAAGGAGAAAGAGGTTCTATGCTGCTAAGCGACAAGATGGCGATACAAGGAAATTCCTGGTTTCGCTGGAGAAGCTATTTGCCCATCATTCTTGCCCCAGCCGCTGTTTTGGCGGCAATGGACGCAGGTCCCTTCGAGACAATGATGGGAAAGTCCGTAGAAAATCCATGGGATCTTTTTGCCCTCGCTGTCTCCTTCCTCGGCCTCATCGTCCGCGCCTGCGTGGTGGGGGACACGCCTCGCGGAACATCGGGCCGGAATACGCGTCGGCAAAGGGCGGACAGCCTGAACACAACCGGAATGTATTCGATAACGCGAAATCCGCTTTATTTTGGAAATTTCCTCATTCTTCTTGGTTTCGCTCTCGCCATAAAAATCTGGTGGTTTGTCCTCTTGACTCTTATTCTTTTCGCCTTGTACTACGAACGGATTATTTTTGCGGAAGAAATTTTTCTCTCCAAAAAATTTGGGGCGGCCTACGAAAATTGGGCAGCGAAAACACGTGTCTTTTTCCCCAGTCCTGTACTTTGGAAAGGGCCGGAGCTTCCGTTTTCGTTCCGCACCGTCCTTCGCCGCGAATACCACGGTTTTTACCTGATCGTCTTAATCCATTTCTTGGCTGATGCGGTCACCGATCTGCTGGGGAAAAACGAGCCATTGCAGACATTTCTCGCCGAAGACTTCCTCTGGGTGTATTTCTTCCTTATCAGCACATTGATTTATCTCGCTATCAGGATTCTCCACAAATATACCCGTCTGCTTCATGTCGCAGGGCGTTAAGGGGCGCATGAAAATATCGGGCATCAACCCATAAGTCACCGGCCCTACAGCGCGCGCTGGAGAATGACGAGCACCCCCGCAATGAGCAACAGTGCGCCCCCCCATTTCTGCCAAGTCAGCCGTTCCATCCCCCTCAGCCAGAAGTACGAAAAAATCAGCGCGAACAAAGGCGCCGTGTAAGCGAAGGGCACGACCAGATACACCGCCCCGTACCGGAAGGAAGTAAAAAAGAGGAGGTAGCTGAGGGTATTGAGGAGGCCGGAGACCAGAAAAATCCGCAGCGCCCGCCGATCCACATGAAAGCGCTCCTCCTTCGGCAGAAACGGCAGGAACAAGAAAAGGGCCGGGATGGAAACCGCCGTCGCGATGGTGGCACCTATGATCGAATCGGGGACCATGTCGAGGGCGTAGCGGCGCGAGGTTGTGGAAAAGGCCATGGCCACCGAGTGGCCGACGGGGAGCAGAAGGAAGATGCGCCGCCAGTCCGAATCCCCCACCGGCTTCATCGAAAGAAGGGCGCAGCCCCCCACCACCAGGAGCGTCGCCATGAGGACCGCGATCCCGGGCTGCTCGGCCAGCCAGACGACCGCCACCAACGTGGAGAGGAACGGGGTCAGCGTCGAGAACGGCATCGCCCTTCCCACCCCGATGTAGCGGATACCCATGAAGAGCATCATCCGGCCGAGCCCCGGCGCAAGAATTCCGCCGATGGCGAACCAGAGAGCCGCCCGGAAGGTGAGCTGGCTCCAGTCCGAATAGAAAAGCGAGAGAACGACCAGCATCGGCAAACCGATCAGAAGACTGATCAGCACCCCGGCAAAGGGAGAGGCCGACCGCGTGGCCGAGCGCACCATGACGCTGAAGGCGCCGAACATGATGGCGGAACCGACGGCGAAGGCGATGGCGAGTGGGGGGTTCAACGAGACCTCCTCGGGCAAAAAAACCGGCCCGGCAAACCGGCAGAAGACGGCGCCGGGCCGGCGCAAAACCGGCCTTGCAGAAAAAGACTAAAAATAGGCCTGGCCGGGCTTCACCGGCGGCTCCCATTCACAGTCGGCAAAGGGGCCCTGCCCGTTTTTCTTCACATAAGCGACGCGCCTGTCGTTCACCTTGCCGTCAACAAGCACGCGCTGGAGCCAGTCGAGAATGTACTGGTGGTTGTCGAGGCCGCCCAGGTTCTGGATGCGCGCGAGCGGGTGGAACTGATCCTCGAACACCCACATCTCCTTCTTGCAGGTGAGGTCTTCGAAAACCTCGATCGCATCCTCCAGCGGACAGAGGGGGTCGAACTCGCCGGTGACCAGCAGGGCCGGACACTGCACCTTGTCCATGTAGCCCTTGACGGTCATCTGCCGGGCCATCTCGTCGAACTCATTCTCATCCGTTATTCCGGCCATGTACATGAAAACCTGCTTAAAGCGAGGAGAGGACTGGGTGAAGATGGTGTTGTTCGGATTGAAACAGGCCACCGCGCTCGCCACCGCCGCCATCCGGTGGTCGTAGCTGGCCAGCCGGAGCGACCAGTAGCTCCCCATGCTGATGCCGTAAATCGCAATCTTCGAGGGCTCGACCTCCTCGCGCCCGAGCAGATGATCGATCACCGCCGCCCCGGCCCGCTCGTAGTTGTCGCCCACGGAGCGAATCTTCCGGATGTTCGAGGCTCCCTGCCCCGGCCCGTCCATGGCGAGGACGTGAAAACCCCGATCGGCCGCCACGTTCCGGTGCGCCCAGGGAAAAACCTCCTTGCTCTGATCCATGCCCGGCACGTAGACGATGCAGGGGGCCTTCCGGCGATCGGGGAGAAGATGGAGCAGGCAGGAGATCGACTTCCCGTCATCGAAGGGCACCTCCACCCGCTCGATGGGGTAGGCGGCCACCCCGGAGCGGCGATCCACCATTTCGTCCATCTTCTTGCACAGGTAAATCTTCATCGGATTGTCATCGTAAAAGATGGGGTGCTGCGCCATCCGGTAGGCTTCTATCGCATGGTCGTAGTGCTCGGTGGCGGTGGCGTTGAAGCCCTCCGCCTGCGCCTTTTTGGCCAGCGATTCGTGAAACTCCGCGGACTCCCGCCAGACCTTCGGAAGCATCTGGTAGTTGTGCGCCGTCTTTCCCTGCGGCACTTCCAGATAATCGCCGCGCTCGAAGTTCTGCACCCGGCCGCGCATGTGAAGGGCCAGATCGAGCATCCACTGCTGGTTGTCCCTATCGGTTCGAAGCTTGCGGATCATGGTCGTTCTCCTTCAGATGAAACGTACTCCGGAAGCGGGAATGAAACACAATGCGAGTGCGCCATGAAGAGTATTTCGGAGGAAATGGTACGTCCCGCCCGGGGCGGGGTCAATCAAATCAGGAGAAATGCGGAATCAGCCGAAAACGATATTTTCTTCCCCGAACTTCTTGATCTGCGCGGGAGAAAATCCGAGCTCCGCCAGGACATCGTCCGTGTGTTCTCCCAGCCGGGGGGCCGGACGGCGGATTTCCGAAGGCGTATCATCGAGATGAAAGGAAGCGCCCACAAGGCGGAGCATTCCGTAGAGCGGATGTGCCACTTCATCGAAAAAGCCCATCGCGTCCATCTGCTCATCTTCCAAAAGGGCGGAAGGCGGCCTCACCTTCGCGCAAGGCACCCCGGCCGCCTCGAAGCGCTCCACCCATTCATCCGCCGAAGCGGTCCGCAAAACCTCCTGCACGCGCGAGATGATCTCGGCCCTGTCCGCATGGCGATCTCGGAAGGCGGCCCACCGCGGATCAACCCGCATCTCCTCCAGTCCCAGGACGCCGCAGGCGCGCTCCCAGAAGCCGTCCACGTCCATGTAGAGATAAATATGGCCCTGCTTCGTTTCGTAGATGCGGGCGCTTCTGTCCGAGAGCAGGTCCGCGACATTTTCGAGCGGCTCGCGATCCTTCGCCCAGACGAGCCGCCCCGTCTGGAGGGCGGCCGCGCCCCCGAGCAAGGAGGCATCAACATACTGGCCCTTGCCGGTCCGCTCTCTGGCGAACAGCGCGAGGAGCGCCGCGGACGCCGCCAGCGCGCCCGTAAAGTAGTCCACGAAATGACCCTGGACCAGCTGCGGCCCTCCGCCCGCTCCCTGCTCATGGGGGATGCCGGAGAACGTCTGGACGATGGGATCGATGCCCCGGCGCCCCTTGAGGGGCCCGCGCTGACCATAGGCGGAAACCGACACATAAACGAGACGCGGATTCGCACTCCGGAGAGAGGGCGCCCCCAGCCCGAGCTTCTCGGCCACCCCGGGGCGGAACCCTTCCACCAGGACATCCGCCCGTGCCGCCAGAGCAAGGGCGATTTCTTTGCCCTCATCTTTCTTTAAATCGACGGCGATGCTTCTCTTGTTGCGCTGCAACCCGAGAAAAAGCCGGCTATCGCCATCGAAGGTCGAGGGAAAAACGCGGATCGCGTCCCCTGCCGGCGGCTCCAGCTTCACGACATCGGCGCCCGCATCAGCCAGCAGCATTGTGCAAAAGGGACCCGCCACGTAATGGGTCAGATCCAGCACCCGGAGTCCGTCCAGCGCCCCCAAAGACATCTCTCCGAACCGGAAAAGCGCACGGCTACCCGCGTTCCTTGACCATCCGCACTTTTTCCATCAATTTTTCATTCGTCCGCTCGCGCGGGACGATGAAGCGCTCGTTCTGTCCCTCGGCCACCTTCTCCACCTCATCGTATATCTCCGCCTCGAACAGGCAGCGCCGGCGATCGCGCTCGATGAGGCGCGCTTTGACCCGAAGCTTCATCCCCCGCGGGGTACCGACCATGTGCTTGAGCGAAACCACCGTCCCCACGCTGGTCTGATCGGAGGGAAGCTGTTCCTCCAGCGCAGAGAACGCGGCCTGCTCCATGAAGTTCACAAGGCTCGGGGTCGAGACGACCTCTGCGTTCGTTCCGCGGAGATGGGGGGGGACATGCTGCTCCTCCACCACAATTTCGAGGGTTCCCTCCAGACCCAGCCGAATCGGATCATCGCTCATCCATTTTCCTCCCGGCGGAAGCGCCCGCCCCCATGCCATCGGGACTAGACTGCCAGAACAATCTTTCCGAGAAATTTCCCCGACATGAGCAGATCGTGCGCCTTGGGCGCCTCGGCCAGCGGGAAGCTCTTGCCGACATGGGGCTTCACCCTTCCGCTCTCCAGCAGATAGACAACCGCGCGGTTCATCTCGGGAAACACGGATTCTGCGTTGAAGAGGCTCGCGCCGCGAATGTCGATGTCCTTCGAGTAAAAAGACGGATAGTTCACGGAGCCGACGGGATTCTTCCCGGTCCCTGCGCCGAGGATCACCATGGTCCCGAACTTCTTGAGGGCCACGCAGTCCTTGTCGAAGTTTTCCGTCGCCACCATTTCGATCACCGCGTCCACGCCCGCACCGCCGGTTTCCTCAAGGCAGCGGGCCGCGAAATCCTCCTCGCGGTAGTTCACCACCACATCCGCGCCCATCGCGGCGCAGAAATCCGTTTTTTCCTTCGAACTCGCCGTCGCGATCACGCGCGCGCCGCAAGCCTTTGCGATCTGGATGGCCACCGAACCCACCCCGCCGGCACCGGCGTGGATCAAAACCGTCTGGCCCGCGTGCACGCCGGCCTTGAAGACCACCACGTAATATGCCGTGTACAGCACAACCGGGAGAATTCCCCCTTCCTCGAAGGAAAGATTCGACGGAAGATGCGCCATCCGAACCGCGTTCAGAAGCGATTTTTCGGCATAACTGCCGCTCATCGCGGAGCCAAACACACGGTCACCCTTCTGGAAACCCTTCACGCCCTCTCCCACGGAAATGACCTCGCCCGCGGCATCGATGCCGGGCGTCCAGGGGAGCTTGAGCCCCTTGGCGAGCGGATGATTCCCCGAGCGGAAGGTGGTATCCACGGGGTTCACCCCTGCGGCCCGCACCCGAACAAGGACCTGTCCCGGACCGGGATTGGGATCAGGCGCCTCCGCGACTTTCATCACTTCGGGCCCTCCGAACTCGTTTACATGAATCGCCTTCATGCCTTTTCTCCTCCCTAAAAGGCTGGTCCATCTGGCTGAAAAAATCACCGTTGACATCGGGAAATCCGACTGGATAATGGCATTCCCTGACCCGATTGCAAATCGGCACACCTCTTCCTTGGGAAGAGGAGGGGGGATTCCTCTCTCGAAATTGCTGAGGAAAACCAAGTTTTTCGTTTGTTGGATGCGTGAAAAACATCCTACTTCAACAAAGGAGTCTTCTGATGAGCAAGAAGTTTATCTGGGCGGGCGCCCTGGTGGCCGGCATCGCCCTTTCGGCCGGCCCGGGCATCGCAGCGGAAAGATACCGCGTCGGCGGCGGCCCCTCGGGCGGCGCCTGGCACCCATCTCTCAGCGCCGTGACCCAGATGCTGAATAAGCATCTGGGCTCGAAGTATAACTTCAGCTACTCTCCCTCGGCCGGATCTGTCGCGAACGTGCGGCGCGTGGGCCTGGGTGAGTTTTCCACCGCCTGGGGGCACGTCGGTCAGGTATATCAGGCCTGGAACGGCATCGGACTCTTCAAGAAAGACGGCAAGCAGCGCAACTTCCGCGTCATCGCCAACGTGCGGGCGCAGACGCAGATCGTCGCCGTTCTCGCCGACAGCCCCATCAAGTCCTACAGCGACATGAAGGGCAAAGTGGTCAATCTTCTCGCGCTGGGGTCGGGAAGTCACGTCAACTGCCGGAACATGTTCGCCACGCTGGGCCTCTACAACGTGAAGGAGCCCAAAAAATCGGCCATCAGCCCCCGCTACCTCGGCTTCGGCGCCTCGGGACGCGCCATGGGCGATCGCCAGATTGACGTCTATTGCTCGGCGGGCGCTCCCTTCACGATCCCGGCCCTCACCCAGTTGTCGATCACCAAGCCGGTACGCTACGTGAGCCTCACCGAAGAAGAACAGAAGAAGATCACGGACAAGTTCCGCTTCTACGTCCCGGTCACGATTCCCGTGCAGAAAGACGTGCGCGGCATGACTGCGCCCGCCCGCACGATCGCCTATGACGTGTGGTGGCTCGCTCACCGGAAAATGTCCAACACTGCTGTCTACGATCTGGTAAAAACCGTCGCAAGCCCGGAAAATCTCAAACAGCTTGCGAAGACCGCTCGCTACCTGCAGGACCTGAGCGGAAACTTCAACGCTCTCAGGGTTCACAAAATCTGGGTGCATCCTGCGGCGGCCCGCTACTGGAAAGAAGCCGGTGTGAATGTTCCCTCGGAGATCGTCAAGGGCTTCTAAGGCGGGTATCTCCCCAAAAGGACGATTTTCCAATAGAATGAACGGCGAAGGGGGGCGGATCCTCGCCCCCCTTTTGCCCGTCTCTCCCCATGTGCCCCTATGAACGGGAACCGAAATGTTTGACCGCATCCTTCCTACGCTCATGAAGATCGGCCTTGTGTCCAAGGAGATGGTCACCCCTCGCAGTCTGCCCGGCCCCTCACGGGTCATCGTCTCGATCATCGCCGTGGGGTTTTCCTACTTTTTCATCCACGTCGCTTTTTTCGGACCCCCCATCGCGGAAATCTTCAAGGGGACCTATATCCTCGGGACGGGGGCCCTCAGCGTGCTGATCTACAAGGGAAGAAACTATCCCGTCCGGGAGAACTTCAACTGGCTCGATGAAATATTTGCACTCATCACCCGGGTGGCGATGGTCGCCACGCTGTTCATCTGGCTTCACTGGGCCCTGTTCGACCGGACCGAGCTCTGGAGCGAATCCGGAGGCGCGGGCGCCACGCTCTTCGCCCTCGCCGGAGCGCTGATCGGCGCCTGGCTCTACTACCGCGAGGCCACAAAGGAGAAGATCGGCGAAGGGACGTTCCTGACCGATTGGATTTTTATTTTTGCCACGGTTTCGCCGATGGTGTGGTGGTATCTCAACAACGCCACACTGGCCGCCCGCTTGGGGAGCCCCGTTCCTTTTCTCGTTGTGATCCAGGCGGGCCTCCTCGCTGCTGTCAGCTTCGAGATCGCCCGGCGCATTGTGGGGCCTGTGATCCCTCTTATCGGCTTCATCTTCATGATTTACACGTATCAGCCCATCGCCCAGCTCTCGCCGGGACTTTTTTTCCATGACGGGTACAAGATATCCCGCATCGCCGAGTTCCTGATTCTCGAGGCGGACGGCATGACCGGCCTCATCATCGAGGTTTTTGCATCCTATATCGTCATTTTCGTCGTCCTCGGCGCCTTCCTCGAAAAGACCGGGCTCGGCTCCCTGTTCATTGACGCCACCTACCGGCTCACCGGTCAGCGGACGGGCGGGCCCGGCCTCACGGCCGTCATTTCAAGCGGCCTCTTCGGCATGATTTCAGGAAGTGGCGTGGCAAACGTGGTCACCACCGGCACCTTCACGATCCCCCTCATGAAACGCGTGGGCTACAAGCCCGAGTTCGCCGGCGCGGTCGAGGCGGCCGCCTCCACGGGCGGGGCCTACATGCCCCCCATCATGGGCGCGGGCGCCTTCCTCCTGGCCCAGCTGACCGAGATCAGTTATTTTGAAGTCATCAAAATCGCCGCCATTCCGGCGATCCTCTATTATCTTTCGGTGGGCTATATCGTTTATCTCCGGGCCGTGAAGCGCGGCCTTCACGGGGTGCCGGTCGAGGAACTGCCCCCCTGGGCGGGCATCCTTCCCCGGCTCCATCTGCTTCTGCCCATTCCGGTGATGGTCTACTACCTCGTCATCGGAGATTCGGCCTTCCTCGCCGGCTTTAAGACCATCATGCTCATCATCGGCCTCAAGACCTTGGATCTTCTGGCCGAAATCCAGACGCCCCTCTCGGCCCGGCTCTGGAAACCGATTCTGGGGCTCGCGCTGCTCTTCGGGGTCTTCGTCTATCTCTT
>JAQBZT010000041.1 GCA_027622355.1 bacterium
GAGCACGATGAAGCCGGGGGCGAGACTGATCCCGCCGTGGGCAATAGCGATTCCCGCCAGGCACCCGACGAGGACCCATTTGCCGCCGTCCAGCGAATCGGTCACAAAGCCGGCAACGATGCTGCTGAAGGCGCTGCAGAGGGCTCTCCCGGCGAAAAGAAAGCCGATCTGGGTGAACGTCAGTTGCAGGTCCTGTGCAAGGAAGGGGAGCACCGGGCCGATGAGGCCGAGATACCAGTGCTCAAAGCCGTGGCCTGCGGTGAGGAGATAGAGGAGATTTCGCCGCCTCAAGGGGCACCCCAGGGAGAAGGAACGGAAATGGGCCAGAAACCGCGGGCAATTTAACACGTGGCCGAGTGGCCGGAAAGCGTAAATTTCCTGCGGAAGAGCGAGAAGGTGGGTTTATTATTTTCATTAAAAAAATTCTCTTTGCTGTTGACTGTCTTAAATTTCCTTGATAATTCTACTTGTAGGATAACCCGCTAACATGATGTCTGCCCAGAGGTTTTCGTGACTGCGCCGGTTCGGCTTCAGGCCGTGAAAAAGGTCAGGGTGTACGAGGAGATCGTCTCCCAGATCACCTCGCTCATTCTGAACGGCGACCTCAAGGTCGGAGACAGGCTTCCCTCAGAGCGCGAGCTCTGCGAGCAGTTCGACGTCGGGCGCAACTCGGTCCGGGAGGCAACCCGCGCGCTCGCCTCGGCGCGGCTGGTGGAAAGCCGCCAAGGGGAAGGAACGTTCGTCATCGCGAGCGCCGATTTCCTGATCACGCATCTCTCCGAACAATCCTCCGCCGAGGGCGAGAGCGGCATTCGCTACCTCTTCGAGGCGCGGCGGATCCTGGAGCCGCAAATCGCCGCCCTTGCGGTCGAGCGGATCACGGACAGGCAACTGGCGGACCTTGAGAAGATACTGAACCACCAGCGCAGAGAGATTCAGGCTGGCGAGAGCGGCATGGCCGAAGACACGGCCTTTCACATGGCGCTGGCGGCCGCCGCCAAAAACACGTTTCTCGAACGGCTGCTCGGCACCTTGCTCGATTCGCTTCGCGAGATGCGCGAGCACTCGGTCCGCAAACAGGAAGATCGGGCTCGTTCGCTGGAGGGACATCAGGATATCCTGGCTGCCCTTCGACGGAAGAACAAGAATGAGGCGCTGGCCCGCATGCTGAGCCATTTGCTCGGCGTGGAAGGACAGGGAATGGATTTGTTCAAGAAAGATTCCAAGTGAGATCAGTTGCATTTGTCCGGTTCTTGAGAGGGGAGGGCCAAGCGGCGAGAACACACAAAACGGATTTCAGCGGGAGGGGGCGAATGCATGTCCCGTCCTCAACGAAAACCCATGCATCCCCTTCGTGGGGAGGGAGAGAAGCGTGAGTATTCAATCGTTTGAAATCATCTTCAGAGGGATTTACCAAAAAGCCCTCGCGAACAAGATATCCCGCACGCTCGTCCTGGCAGCGGTCAAGGAGGGCAAGAAGGGCATCTCGTTCGGCCGCTACAGCGACTCGCCCGAGCGCAACGGCATCCCGGCCAAGCTTTTCGGCTATATCGCCGACTCGCACGAGGAACTCGAAGCGGTGGCCGCGCAGTACGAACCCAAGCAGGTGGACGTATCCATCGCCCTGGACGACACCCTGACAAAGGGTGTGGAATCCTGGGCCTGGTATGGCTTGCAGCCCCTCAACGCCATCACCCAGCCGGGCGGAACGCTGATTATCACCTCGATGCAAGCGCACGATGATCTGGTCAAGCACATGCACGTCAAGGACGCGCCCTACCACCTGGCCATCATCAAGAGCGAGCCGAGCTTCGCCGGCCTTTGGGTCTACAAGGACGATGGAACGGATGCCCGCTGCCTGGGCGCCGCGCTCAAGGCCTGCCCGCAGATCTGCTCGATGGCGAGTCTGGCGGAAGCCATCCGGGAGAACCTCGGCGGCGACGCCCATGTGGAAGCGGCCCGGGCCAGTTTCGAGGATACGCGCTCCGATGAGGTCAAGCCCGGAGAGGGGAACACGGAAACGCCCTTCACATTTGAACTTCTCACCTGGAAGCAGATGCGCCAGGGCGTTGTCATCGACGGCGTCGGCGGCCACAACAAGTACGGCGATTCGGACGGCGGCTACGTTCCGGGCCGGAACGAAAAGTTCAAGAAATGGTCCACCCGGTCGATGCGCCCGGTGATCCAGTTCGACAAATGCACGAAGTGCACCCTCTGCTGGATTGCCTGCCCGGATACGTGCTTCGATGTGACGCCGGACGGCTACTACGACGCCAACATGGATGCCTGCTGCGGCTGCGGCGTCTGCGAAGCGATCTGCCCTGTGAAGGACTGCATCACCATGACGAATGAGATCGTTTTCGAGGATCGGGACAGCCAGTACGAGATGTGGAACAAAAACAAGGGAAGCTACCAGAAATACGTGGACGAAAAGCTGGCCGTGGGCAAAGTCGAGAACCGTCACCCGATCACCGGCTTGGCGGGAGCTTTCTCGGGCGCGGGGCTCGATGGCGGGCACACAAAAGAAACGAGCCAGTCCTGGTCCATAAAAGATCATTAGGAGGAACCGTTAGATGGCGACAGCAACCGATAAGGGTGAGGGCATCCAGCTACTCACCGGCAGCGAGGTGATGGCGCACATCTGCCGCATGGCCGATGTGGATGTCATCACGGCGTATCCGATCCGGCCTTACGATACGGTCATGCAGTATGTCGCGCGGATGATCGCAGACGGTGAGATGGATGCGGAGTACATTCCGGCCGAGAGCGAACACGGGCAATTCGAGATCGTCAAGCACGCCTCGGCCTGCGGGGCGCGTACCTTCACCGGATCGAGTGGTGTGGGCTGGCTCTATGCGATGGAGCCTCTCGCCGTGACCGCCGGCCTTCGCCTCCCCGTCGTGGCCCTGGTGGGCTGCCGGGCGCTGGACGATCCGGGCGCTTTCGGCACCGAGCACAACGACGCGCTGCTCGTGCGCGATCTGGGCTGGCTCATCAACTTCCCCGACACCGCGCAGGAGGCTGTCGAGCTCGGTCTCATGGCCTTCCGCGTGGGCGAGGACCCGAGGGTGTTCCTGCCCGTCGCGATTGCGATGGACGGGGCCTTCCTCACGCACAGCCAGGCGACGGTCCGCGTGCCGGGCGAGGCGGGGGTGAAGGAGTTTCTCCCGCCCTATGACCGGGGAGACCTCCTGCTTCACCCGGACAATCCCATCACCATCGCGCCGCAGGCGAACGAAGACTGGCTGATGGAGGTGCGGCGCCAGAGCAGCGAGGCTGCCAAGAACGCCTACATTGTGCTGAAAGAAGTCTACAAGGATTACAACCGCATCTTCGGCGAGAACGTAAACCCCTTCCTCGATGAGTACATGACCGAGGATGCCGATGTCGTTCTCTGCGGAATGGGAACCCTCAGCCTTCCGGTGAAGGTGGCCATCCGCGAGATGCGCAAGGACGGGAAAAAGGTCGGCTTCGTCCGGCTCAAGTGGTTCCGCCCGTTCCCGACCGAGGAGCTTCGCGCCTCGCTCTCGCGCTTCAAGGCGGTGGGCGTTATCGATCGCGACTACTCGTACGGCTCGCCTTTCCACGGCGGCATTCTGTTCAACGAGATCAAGGCGGCGCTTTACGGCCTCGACAAGCAGCCGCACGTGAAGGGTTTTATCTGCGGCCTCGGCGGGCGCGAAGTGCTGCTCGATGATGTCAAATACATTACCGACCAGGTGTACGGACTCGTGGAGAAGGGACAAACCTCCAACGATGTCACCTGGATTGGCGTGAGGGAGTAAAACCATGAGTACTATCGAAGAATACGACGCGGGGACCCAGGAGCTTCCCTTGATGGGGAAGGTGAACCAGATCCCCAAAAAGGCGGTTGAGGAGTACTACACGAGCGGCCACCGCACCTGTCAGGGCTGCGAGAGCGCGCTCATCATGCGGCTCATGGCCAAGGCGGCCGGCCCGCGGACCATCATCCTCGGCTCGACGGGCTGCATGTACGTGGCCAACACCACCTACTACAGCACCCCATGGGTGGTGCCATGGATGCACACCCAGCTGGGCTCGTCGGGTTCGGCGGCCACGGGCACCGCGGCGGCCCTCCGCGCCCTCATGCGCAAGGGCAAGATGAAGGAAGAGCCGATCAACGTCATCTCCTTCTGCGGCGACGGCGGCGGCATCGACATGGGCCTCTCGTCCATCTCGGCGGCGCTGCAGCACACCCAGTACAACCACCTGATCATCTGCTACGACAACGAGTCGTATGCGAACACGGACATTCAGATCTCGGGCGCTTCGCCCTACGGCGCGAACACCACGTTCACTCCGCCGGGCAAGAAATACCGCATCATGAACAACCGCTGGAAGAAGAACATGGCCGCCCTCATCGCCGTCGGGCACACCAAGTGCCGCTACGTGGCGACCGGGGATGCATCCTACCCGGCGGATCTCATCGACAAGGTCCGCAAGGGCCTTGCGATTCCGGGGCCGGCCTTCATCCACACGCTCGATCCTTGCCCGAAGGGGTGGGATTACGATCCCTTCTTCTCGCACAAGCTGGGTGAGCTCGCGGTCGAGACCGGCCTCTTCCCGCTCTGGGAAATGCAGGACGGGGAGCTGACCTACAACGGGCAGACCGCTCGCCAAGTCTACGGCGGCCGCAAGCGCAAGCCTGTGCGAGAGTATCTGGAGACGCAGGGCCGCTTCCACCACTTCATTGACGAGGACTACCAGCTCTTCCAGGATGAGGTGGACCGGCAGTTCAACGACTGGATGGTACCGGGCGTCATCCCCTTCAAGGTGGTGGACCCGACCAAGAAGAAGTAAGGCGATAAACGGCACTGCGCGCGACACGGGGCGGGGCCCTTCGGGGTCCCGCCCTTCTTTTGAGGAGATGCGCTCTTGGGTGTGGAGGAAAAAACAGGGCCGGATGGCGTCCCGATGGTGCACGTTCCCGAAGGGCCTTTTCAGATGGGCTCTGAGATCGGCAACCACGACGAGCAGCCCCAACGCGAGGTGGTGCTCTCGGGATTCTGGATCGACAAGTATTGCGTCGCGAACGCGCAGTACCGGAAATTTCTCGAGGAAAACTCCGGCATCTCTGCGCCGCCCTCTTTTTCACAGGACGATTTCGCCGCGCCCCAGCAGCCGGTCGTCAGCGTGAGCTGGGAGGAGGCGAGCGCCTACGCCGCATGGGCGGGCAAGCGCCTTCCCACCGAGGCCGAGTGGGAAAAAGCCGCCCGGGGCACGGACGGCCGGCGCTATCCCTGGGGAGACGATGCGCCGACCTACTCGCTCGCGCACTATGCAGGCGGCGAGCCCGCGTTTCCCCTCGATGTGGACGCGAAAGAAGATGTACCTTCCCCCTACGGAGCGGTCCAGATGGCGGGCAATGTTTTCGAGTGGGTGAACGATTGGTTCGATGCGTTCTACTACCGGAACGGTCCGGCGGAGAACCCGCGTGGGCTTGCGCATCCCACCTACGAGGTGGCGATGGCCCGGGTGGTGATTCATGCGGTGGCATCGGGCGGGAGCCTTTCGCTCGGGGAGGCGAAGCGCGGCGATCGGTTCGAGATACTGGGGCGCGACAAGAACGCGTTTAAAATACGCTACGGGAACACCGATGGCTGGGTGCCCCGCAAGGCGGGCTACGCCTGGACCGTGCGCGCGGCGCGGGGCTGCGGCTGGGACTACATTGAGGACAGCCTGCGCTGCTCGGCCCGCGACGGCTTCGAGCCCTGGTACAAGAACTTGAACCTGGGGTTCCGCTGCGCGATGGACGAATGATCGGGGAAGGCTGACAGATGACCAAAGGCGGGTGGGACGCTCCCACCCCCCTTTTTTTTGTGGAAAATTTTGTGGAAAATTTAGGCGCCTCTTCCGGGAAGGCGTCGGAGGAGGGGCATGACGAGCGGCACGACGAAGAGGGCAATGGAGAGCCACATCAAAACGGCGGCGATCGGGTTGTTCGTCATGTCGAAAAAGATCCCGATGCTTCCGTGGCTCATGATCATGCTCTGTCGGAAGGTCCGTTCGGTGAGGTCGCCGAGGACGAGGGCCAGCACCATCGGGGCGAGCGGGTAGTCGAGCTTTCGGAAGAAATAGCCGATCGCGCCGAAGATGAACATGAGATAGACATCGAACATGTCCTGCGTCGGAGAAAAGCCCCCAACCGCGCAGACGACCAGGATGATGGGCGCGAGAATCGTCATCGGCATCCGGAGCATCCAGATGAAAATCGGCACCGCGAACAGGGAGACAATCACCGCCATGAAATTGGCGATGTAGAGGCTTCCGGTCAGGCCCCAGACGAACTCCGGGTTTTCGACAAAGAGCCGGGGGCCGGGAACGAGACCCCAGACGTACAAGGCGCCCAGCATGACGGCCGTCGTGGGCGATCCCGGAATGCCGAGGGTGAGCATGGGGAGCATGGCGCCCGTGCTGGCGGCGTTGTTGGCGCACTCGGGGGCGGCCACGCCCTCGATGGTCCCTTTGCCGAACAGATGGGTTTCCTTGGAAAAGCGCTTGGCCAGGCTGTAGCTCATGAAGCTGGCGGGAGTCGCCCCGGCCGCCGGCAGCATCCCGACGAAAAACCCGAGGAAAGAGCCCCGAAGCAGGGTGGTCGTGTACTTGGAAAGGTCCCGGAGGGTCTGGACGATCTCTTTGATGCCGACCCGGGCCTGATAGCGCTCGCGCGTCTGGAGGCCGCCCTCAAGGGTGTAGAAGATCTCGCCGACGCCATAGAGACCGATGGCGAGAACCAGAAAATTGATGCCGTGGTAGAAGCCGGTGACGCCCCCGAAGATGAGCCGGGGGGAGCCGCTGACGATATCGGTCCCCACCGAGGACATGATCAGCCCCGTCATCGTGGCGATCAGGGTCTTGAGCGGGTTCTCGCCGCCCAGCCCCGCGAAGGTGCCGTAGGCGAGAAATACGACGGCGAACTCCTCGGGCGGGCCGAACCGGAGGGCGAATTCCGCCAGCGGCGGAGCGAAGAAGGTGAAGAGAACGATGGAGATGCTCCCGCCGATGAAGCTTGCCACCGCCGCCGTGACAAGGGCGTCGGCCGCTTTTCCTTTCTGGGCGAGGGGGTAGCCGTCGAACGTGGTGGCGACAGCGGTCGAGGCGCCCGGGATGTTCAGCGTGATGGAACTGATGGCTCCGCCGTACATGGCGCCGTAGTAGATGGCGGCCAGGAAGATGATGGCGCTCGTCGGCGGAACGGCGAACGTAATCGGAAGCAGAATCGCGACGCCGTTCACCGAGCCGAGCCCCGGCATGGCGCCGATGGCTACACCGAGAATGACGCCGATGAGGGCCATTCCGAGATTTTGCGGGGCGAGGGCGACACCGATGCCGTAGAAGAGGTTTCCCAGTATCTCCAAGAGCTTTTCCTCAGTCGAGGTAGAACAGCGATTCCAATAATCCCTTGGGCAGCGGAAGAATAAGAAATCTCTCGAAAATGACGTACACGGCGATGGGGGTGCCGATCGCCACCGAGAGGGTGATCGAAAGTTTGTGCTTTCCAACGAAATAAAGGCAATAGAAAACGAAGAGCGCGGCGGCGAGATAGATGGAGAGCAGATTGATCAGAAGGATCATGATGAGCCCGGGGAGGCCGACGCGGAGGAGCCCGAGCAACCCCTCGCGCGTGATGAAAGTGCCGCCAGATGCTTTTTCCGGAAAGGCTTTTTGAACGAAGGTCCGGATAAAGACCAGTGCTGCCGCGATCGAAACCCCCAGAGAGAGCCAGAAGGGGAAAAACCCCCCCCCTGGCCCTTCTCTGGGAAGAATCCCGACGGGAAGTTCCGCGGCCTTCCATGCAACGCCGAGACCCAGGAGAAACAGGACCGCGGCGACGCCTCTATCTGCCCATTTCATCGAACGGTGGCTACCTTACTTGAGAAGGCCCATTCCTTTCAGAAGGTCCATGTGCTTGGTGTTTTCTTCCGCGAAAAACGAGGCCAGCGGGGCGCCGCTCAAGCAGGCACGGTTCAGGGCCTTCTGCTCCGTGTATTTTTTCCACTCGGCGGAGTTGCACAGCTTGGTGAACAGGTCCTCGTACCAGGCGACGGCCTCGGCGGGGATTCCTCCCGGCGCATTGATGCTCCGTTGCATGAAGTAGACCAGCTGCGGCTTGCCCAGCTCTGCGAACGTCGGAACGTCGGGGAAGGCCGGGATGCGCTTCGGAGTTAAGGCGGCGATCGGAATGATTCTGCCGGGGTAATGCGGTAGCCCCTCGGAGGGGTTGTTCACCGTGGAGTCCACGTGCTTTCCGGCCAAATTCTTTGCCACGGTGCCGCCGCCCCGGAAGGGGACGTAGGTGATGGAACCCTTGGGGAGGCCATAGGCCTGCATGAGCATGCTCGTGATGAGTTCATCTTCCTGCATCTTTCCGGTGCCGCCCATCCGCCACTTGCCGCCCTTGGCCTTCACGGCGGCGACGAACTGCTCCATGTTCTTGATGCCGGAATCCTTGTTGACCCAGAGAAGAAAGGTGTCCATGGCCAGGCGGTAGATCGGCGTCAGCTGGGAGTAGTTGACGGGAAGCTTCTGGAGCGCCGGCGTGGTGAAGAAGCTGTTCAGCGTGACGAGAATCACGTGCGGATTCCCTTTTTTCTGCATGAGGTAGAGCATGGCCTCGGCGCCGGAGCCGCCCCTCTTGTTGATGGGAACCAGGGGCTGGGGAGACCATTTGTTCAGGGTGACGATTTTTTGCATGAGGCGGGCGATTCGATCAGCGCCGCCACCCTTGCCGGCCATGATGATGAACTCGATGGGCCGGGTGGGCTTCCACGCGGCATCTGCGAAGATCGGCGCCCATGCGAAGAACAGAGCGAAGGCGAGGGCACCCAGGCGGAATGTCTTGCGGAATGACATATGCGACCCTCCTGCGAGGAGACAGGCGCAGACGGGCTCCTTCGATAGGGAGCCCGCTGCGCATACAGAACAGAACACACTCGAAACGGCGGGAGTCCTCTCCAGCCGGAAACACGCTCGTGCCCGCACGCGCAAAGGTCGTTCTTAAGGTCTTTCTGAAAATAGATGAATTTGACCTATAGTAATACATATTTTCCGATTAGGGAATACTTTTTTTTGTGTAGGTAGGGAGGGGAGAAGCACCGCATTTCATGGCGCTCCGTGGCGCACGGACCGATCTTTACGGATCTGCCGGAATGTGGAATGGTGCCCGCCGTGAATCCGGGCGTGGACCTGGGATCGCCCGGCGCCCGCGCGGCTGTCCGTCTTGAGCGTTTTCATCAGAGTGAGTTTTGTTGTGTCCCCGGAAAGTGTGTCCATCCAGAGCAGCCCGTTTTTGTGGGCTCTTTCCTTTTCCCCGGTCCTGGTCCTGATCATCCTCATGCTCGGGCTCAGGTGGGGGGGGAAAAGGGCGGGACCTGCCGGACTAGCTGTGGGGCTGGGGGTCGCCTTCCTGGGGTTCGGGATGCTGCCCCAGGAGCTTCTTCAGGCCGTCTTGCGGGGCGTTCTTCTGAGCGCCCCGGTTCTCTACATCATTATCCCCGCTCTCATCCTGTACCACGTGGCGGACGCCGCGGGCGGCATCCGGAACATCGGCTGGTCGGTTTCCGAGATGACGCAGAACCACATCCTCCAGCTTCTCATCCTGGCCTTCGGTTTCACCTCGTTTCTCCAGGGGGTGGCCGGCTTCGGCGTGCCCGTGGCGGTGGTGGCCCCTCTGTTGATCGGCATCGGCTACCCGCCGGTGCAGGCGGTGGCGGTCTCCCTCCTGGGCCATGCCTGGTCGGTGAGCATGGGGGATATGGCGAGCAGCTTCCAGGCGATCCTCACGGTGACGGATCTGCCCCCCCACGAAGTCGGGCTTGGCATCGCGCTCCTGCTTTCCTTTGCGGGCATCGTGACGGCTGTTTCGGTGGCCCACCTTCATGCGGGATGGAGCGCTGTCAGAAGGTGGTGGAATCTTATTCTCATCATGGGGCTGATCACCTCGCTGACGCAGCTCTTCCTGGCCTGGATGGATATGTGGATCATCGCCACCTTCGGTGCGGGGATGCTGTGCCTGCTAACGGGTTTCGCGCTGGCCAAGTTCCGGCGCTTTCAGGGGCCTTCCCGGCCCCCGAGCATGCCCCCCAAGCCGGAAGAGGACAGGGTCCGGCCCGTAGAGATAACGAGCGACCGGAGAATGAGCTTCAGCCTGGCCTTTTCTCCCTACTATGCCCTGATCGCCGTCGTGGCAGTTGTAACCTTTTTCCCCGGCCTTCACGATTTGCTGCATGCGTGGAAGCTCAGGGTATTTCTTCCTGAAATCCGCACCCCGCTGGGCATCGTGACCGCTTCCAAGGTGTGGCACCTCGCGCCCTTCGGGCACCCCGGAGCGCTTTTGCTCTACACCGCCATTCTGGGCTGGTTGCTCTACAAGGTGAACGGAAGATGGCCGAGGAACCGGCCCTCGATCTTCCGGGCCACCTTCCGGGAGGTCTATCCGACGGCTGTCGGAATCGTCTCGATGACGGTGCTGGCCACGGTGATGACCGCCTCCGGGATGATTCAGGTGCTGGCCACGGGGGCGGCTTCCGTTTCCGGCGGCCTCTATCCCGTCATCTCGCCCTTCGTCGGCCTGCTCGGGAGCTTCGTCACCGGGAGCAACACAAATTCGAACATCCTCTTCGGCGGGTTTCAGAAAGAGGTGGCGGCTTTGGTGCATAAGAACCCGATCGTGATCGTGAGCGCACAGAGCGCGGGCGGTTCACTGGGCAGCATGATCGCCCCGGCGAAGGTGCTCGTCGGTTGCGCGACGGCGGGTCTCGGCGGCCGGGAAGGGGAGGTGTTCCGCCGGGTGGCGGGCTACTGCCTGGTGCAGGTGGCGCTCGTCGGGCTCCTGGCACTGTGGCTCTCCCGCTGATCGTCTGAAGGGTGTTACTCGGGATTGATCGAGGGGTTCTGCTCGAAGCTGCGGACGGCAGTGCGCATGTAGGGCGGGACCCGGACCGGTGTTCGATTCTTCTCCTCGACAGTGACGTGGACCGTTTCGCCGCGGGCAACGTAGCGTCCGTTTTTTTGTTCAAACATTTCATAATCCATCTTGAAGCTCGAATTTCCGATCTCATGGATGCGGGTGAAGACCTCGAGAACCTCGTCGAAGTAAAGGGGGGCCTTGAACTGGATCCGGGCGTCCACGATGAACAGATCGTGGCCGTTGGCGCGAAGCTGAGCGTACAGATCGTCCATGCGCCGCAGATAGTCCATCTGTGCCGTATCCATGTAGAGCAGGTAGTTGGCGTTGAAGACGATGCCCTGCAGGTCGGTTTCGCCGAAGCGGACGCGAAACTCGCTCTTGTGGCGGAAATCCTCTTTGGCCATCCTGAATGAATCCTTTTTCGGGCAAATTTGTCTAAATATCCGGGGAATGGCGCCACTCCCCCGGGAAAGCCGGCCGGTTTAACCGCCCTCCCGGATCCGCTATAATGCCTCAACGGGCGCTTGTCCGAAATCCTTGATGAAGAAAGTTTTTTCGGAAAAGAGGGGCGAATGATCAGCGTTGAGGAAGCACAAGAGGCGGTTCTCTCCAAAATCGAGCCCTTGGGGCGTACCCGCGTTTCGGTGGAGAACGCCCTCGGACGCGTTCTGGCCGAGGATGTCATCTCTCCCCGGCCGATTCCGCCGTGGGCCAATTCCGCCATGGACGGCTACGCTGTCCGTGCGGCGGACGTCGCCGGGGCCTCGGGGGAGAGCCCGGTCACGCTCTGCGTCATCGAGGAGCTTCAGGCGGGCTTTGAGGCCAAGAAAACGGTGGGAGCGGGCGAGGCCATTCGCATCATGACGGGCGCCCCGATGCCCAAGGGGGCCGACGCCGTGGTCCTGGTCGAGAAGACCGAATCCATGGGGAAGGATGCGGTGCGCATCTTCCTCGCGGTCCCCCCGGGCGAAGCCGTCCGCCCCCAGGGGGAGGACGTGAAGGAGGGCGAAGTCGTCTTCTCGGCGGGGATGCCGCTGAACGCGGCGGCGGTCGGGATGCTGGCCAACATCGGCCGGGCCAACATCTATGTGCACCAAAGGCCGCGCGTGGCGATCCTGGCGACAGGGGAGGAGGTCGTCGATCTTGGCCAGCCGCTGGGCGTGGGCCAGATTTACAACTCCAACACCTACTCGCTCGCCGCGCAGGTCACTGAGGCGGGCGGGGAGCCTCTTCTGCTTGGCATTGCCCGGGACAACCCCCGCGATCTGGCCCGCCACATGCGCGATGGCCTTGCCGCGGATGTGCTCTTGACCAGCGGGGGCGTCTCCGTCGGCGACTTCGACCTGGTGAAGGGAACACTCGGGGATATGGGCAGCGACATGCACTTCTGGCGCGTGCGGATGAAACCGGGAAAGCCGATGGCCTTCGGTTCGATCCAGGGGCAGCCGGTGTTCGGACTTCCGGGGAATCCGGTTTCCACGATGGTGAGCTTTGAGCTTTTCGTGCGCCCCGCGCTGCTGAAGATGCAGGGAAAGAAGGAGATTTTCCGCCCGAAGGTCGAGGCGGCGATCCAGCATCCGCTGCGGAAATCGCCGGAGCGGCGGCATTATGTCCGAAGCGTCGTCTCCTTCCGGGAAAGCGGATGGGAGGTGCGCGCCGTCGAGGCCCAGGGCTCGAACATCCTGCATTCGATGGTGCGAGCGAACGCCCTGATAGTGTTTCCCGAGTTCGAGACCGAGCTGAACCCGGGAGATCAGGTCCAGGTGGTGATCCTCGATGAGGTGTCCGCCCTGGGAGCGGGCATACCGCCGGAGGTTGGGCCCGGCGTGCTGGTGGCCTCGAAAAACATGGAAGAGGGAAAATAACATCTTCGCTTTTCCGCCGAATTGAGGTTTTCAGATTGAAGCGTTTTCCGATGAAGGCTGCCATTCTCTCCGGCGGACGAAGCCGCCGCATGGGGCGGGACAAATCATTCATGCTCCTGGACGGAGAGCCGCTCATTCGCCGGGTGGCAAACACGCTCGCCGAGGTGTTTGACGAAGTATTCGCCGTTTCCAACCGGCGGAAAGGGTATGAGGAGCTCGGCCTCCGGGTCGTGAAGGATGTGCTTCCCGGTAACGACTCTCTCGGCGGACTTCATGCGGCCGTCTCGCAGGTGCCCGGTTCGTATGTTTTCGTGGCGGCCTGTGATATGCCGCTCCTTCAGCCATCCTTGTTGCGCCACATGGCCGGGCGGGCCGATGGTTGGGATGTGGTGTTGCCCATCAAAAACAGCTGGGGGGAGCCGCTTTGCGCGCTCTACAGCGGCGCGTGCGAGCCTCATATCCGCCGCTCCATCCAGGATGACCAACTCAAGCTGATCGCCTTTCACGAGAACGTGCGGGTTCTTCGGATAGAGGAAGAAGAATGGCGTACCGTTGACCCGGACGGCCTGTCGTTTGTGAACGTCAACACCCCCGAGGATTTCGCTGTCATCGGACGGGGGAAAACGCCCGCATAGGAGTTCAGAATGTCCATTGAGGAAAAACTTGTAGAGCGGGGGTTGGCTCTCCCGAATGCCCCGGCTCCTGTGGGGGCCTATGTCCCCTATGTCCAGAGCGGGAGCCTGCTGTTCATCTCCGGTCAGATCCCGACCCGCGAGGGCCGTCCGGTGAAAACCGGAAAGGTGGGAGCGGGCGTGAGCGTGGAGGAAGGGCAGGAGTGTGCCCGCGTTTGTTTTCTGAATGCACTGGCGCAGGCCAAGTCGGCGTTGGGCGATCTGGCGCGCATCGGCCGGGTGGTCCGCATGACGGGGTTTGTCGCCAGCGCGGATGGCTTTACCGATCAGGCCTTGGTGATGAATGGTGCCTCAGAGCTCGCGGCCGCACTGCTGGGCGATGCGGGGGCGCACGCCCGTCTGGCCGTGGGGGTGTCTGAACTCCCGCTGGGGGTGCCGATCGAACTTGAAGTAATACTTGAGGTTAAATAGGTAGCTAATTGAAATGAAATCGGACAGATCTGAATTTGAGGCCCTGGCTCTCGAGCACATCGACTCCCTCTACCGGGGGGCGCTCCGGATGACGGGAAATCCCG
>JAQBZT010000042.1 GCA_027622355.1 bacterium
GAAAGAGGAGTTCGATGAATTCGCATTTTTCTTCGGGCGGTTTCCCCGCCGGGCGGATTTGGGCGATGGCGGTGCGGCCTGAGGCGGGAGAGGCTCTCTCCCCGGTCCGCTTCGAGACGCTTGGCGGGATGATCCGGGCGAACGCCGAGCGGGCCCCTTTGACTCCTGCCCTGCTCTGGGAGCGGGATGCGGAAGCGGGCGTCTCCGGGCTGGGAGATGTGGCCGCCGAATCCGGCGCCGCGCGGGTCCTCACCCACGAAGCCCTGGATGCTTCCACCGGCCGCTTTGCCGCCGCCCTCGCGGTCCTGGGCATAAAGAAGGGGGACCGGGCGGCCCTTCTCCTCGGAAACCGGCCGGAGTTCGTCATCTCCTACTACGGCGCGGCGAAGGCCGGCACCGTCACGGTCCCCATCAACAACCGCCTCTCGGGGCGCGAGATCTCCTACATCCTCGCGGACTCGGGGGCGCGCCTCCTCATCGTCCAGGAAGATTTCTGGCCCGCCGTCGAAGCGCACCGGAGTGAGTTCCCCGCACTGGAGGCGGTGATCTGGGTCGGCGCCGCCCCGCCGCCCACGTGCGCGCGCGCGTTCGGCGATTTTCTCTCGATGGGCGGCGGGGCCGGGCCGGCGGCCGAAGTCCGCGCGGATGATCTGGCCTCCATCTGCTACACCTCGGGGACGACGGGCCTTCCGAAAGGCGCCATCCTGACTCACCGGAACATCCTGGTGAACGGCCGCAACTGCGAGGCCGTCTACCGCTTCACCGCGCGGGACCGGACCCTCATCGCGGTGCCGCTCTTTCACGTGACCGGCCTGACGAGCCAGCTCATTGCCATGGGCTATGTCGGCGCCTCCTGCGTCCTGATGCCCCGCTACAAGACCGAAGAAGTCATGCGCCTCATCGAGAAGTTCCGCGTCCCCTCCCTCATCGCGGCGCCGACCATCTTCGTCTTGATGCTCATGCACGAAAGGTGCAACGACTACGACATGGAATCGCTCCGAGTGGCCTCCTACGGCGGCGGGCCCATCGCCCCCGAGACGATCCGGGGGATCAAGGTGCGCTTTCCCGCCGCAGAGGCGATCCAGCTCTACGGCCTCACCGAAACGAGCGGAATGGTGACCTACCATCCCGACGCGATGGCGCTCGAGAAGCCCGCCTCGGTCGGAAGGTGCGCGCCCGGGTGCGAGCTGCGTGTGGTGGACGATGCGGATCGCCCGCTCCCGACCGGAGAGGTGGGCGAGCTTTGCGTCCGATCGCCCAACACCGTGGCGGGCTACTGGGGGCAGGAAGAAGCCACCGCCGAGGCGATGCGGGGCGGCTGGTTCCACACGGGCGACTATGCCCGCTGCGACGCGGAGGGGTACTACTACATCCTCGATCGGAAGAAGGACATGATCTGCCGCGGGGCGGAGAACATCTACAGCAAGGAGGTGGAGGATGTGCTCTACACCCACCCGGCGGTCATGGAGGCGGCTCTCTACGGCATTCCCGATGAGGTCTTCGGCGAGATTCCGCGGGCGGGGGTGGTGCTCAGGCCCGGAAAATCGGCGGATGAGGAGGAGATATGCCGCTTCTGCGCGGAGAGGCTCGCCGACTACAAGGTGCCGGCGGCGGTTTTTTTCCTGGAAGAGCTTCCCAAGAACGCCAACGGGAAGATTCTCAAGCGCGCGCTCCGCGAATCCGATCCAGCATTTCGAGAAGACGGTTCCGCCAAACCCTGAAGAAATCGCGGACGGGCGCCTCCGCGCGGTAGGGGTGCCCCAGCTTGTAGACGCAAAAGCACCGGCTGATGCCCTTGAGTTCCATCTCGGCGGAGGGCGCCGCGGGCGGGTCGTCCAGCAGGACGTAGGCTTCCTGCGAGACGAGGAAGCTGTTGTTCAGCTCCTTGGTGGCCTGCTCGAGCCGGGCCGCCGCGTTGACCGGAAGCCCCACCGCGGTGAACCCGCCCTGGGCACTCCCAAAAACATTTCCGCAGATGACCCTCCCGGTGTGAAGCCCGATGCCCACGTCCAGGCAGACGCCGAAGTTGCCGGTGAGGTAGTTCCGGTTCAGGTTTCCGACATCTTGGAGGATGCGGTAGCCGGCGCGCACGCCCGCCGCCGCGGCTTCGGGAAGCTCGGTCTCGAGGCCGAAGACGGAAAACATCCCGTCCCCCGCCGTTCCAACCACCCGGCCGCCCTCGGCCTCGATGGCGTTTCGGATGAGGAGGTGAAAGCGGCCCAGGATGTGGATGACATCGTAGGGCAGATGCGCCTCGACGAAAGGGGTGAAGTCGCGGATGTCGAGGAACAGCATCGCGAGATCGCGTTCCACCCCGCGGGTGTGCTCGATGGCGTCCGCTTCGCCGGCGATGAGCTCTGCGTCCGTTTCATCGCGGATCATCCGGCAAAGGTGCACACCCGCGCCCATGACCTCGGTCTGGCAGGCGAGGCGAACGTCCGCCGGAAAGTTTTTTCCCTCGGCCAGCGCTCTTTCATCCTCCGAGGGCACGGAGAGGCAGTCTCGCCCCGCGATGACGATCACGCGGCAGGTCGAGCAGATCGCGTTTCCGCCGCAGGCATGCTGGTGCGGGATGCCGGATTCGAGTAAAGCCTCGAGAACGGTCTGTCCGGGCCGGATGACGATTTTTCCCTCGTTCAGCAGCTCTATCTCGAAAGCGGCTTCGTCCGTCATGCGATATCCCCAGCGGCAGTGTTCAGGCCGGCGGCCGGTTGTAGCTGATAAACGTCATGTCCGCCGCTTCGTCGCGGTTGGGGATGAGCGCCTGGTACTCGGGCGAGCCGTACCACGCATTGACGGCGGCCTGATCGGGGAACTGGATGATGGCGGCGAGGTCGGCGTCGTGGTGGCCGTGGATCACGCCCGTCTTTTTCCCCATGGCGAGAAATTCCCCGCCGTGCGCGGCCACGGTGGCCGGGGCGTTTTCGGTGTAGGATTTCCATTTTTCCGGGTTCTTGATGGTGATGTGGACAACGAGAAAGGCGCTCATCGTGCCTCCAAAAAAAAGGGGGGGGGGAACCGGCGGGCAGACCCCGCAGATATCTTTGATTTGTCAAAAGATGCCATAAAATAACCGCGCCGCATACGGCGGGGGGCGGCGCCATGCCCGAGTGCAAAACATGCGGCCAGATGGTATCCTTCCCTTATTCAACGGCGGGAAAACGGCTTTATTCCGGCATGCGGGAGGCCCGCTTGTTTTCCGGAGCTGGAGAGGGTTCCTTCATCCGAATTTTTGAAAGGATTTTCCCCATGTCCTCTGCAGAGAAAAAACAGATTTCCTTCATCTTGAACGGCGAGCCGGTGGAGGTGACGGTGCCCGTCACGCGCTATCTGGTGGATGTCATTCGCGAGGACCTCGCCATGATGGGCACCAAGCGAGCCTGCGATCAGGGTGTTTGCGGCACCTGCAGCATCATGATGAACGGCCGCCTGGTCAGCTCGTGCCTGACGCTGGCCGTCCGCGCCGACGGCGCCACCATCGAGACCATCGAGGGCATCTCGGGTCCCGATGGCGGTCTCCATCCGCTTCAGGAGAGTTTCGCAAGCCATGGGGCGACCCAGTGCGGCTATTGCACCCCGGGGATGATCGTCTCGGCCAAGGCGCTTCTGGAGGAAAATCCCAAGCCCAGCGCCGATGAGATCAAACACTGGCTGACGGGCAATCTGTGCCGCTGCACGGGCTATGGCCGGATCATCGAGGCCATCCAGGCGGTGGGTGAGGGGCGTACGGTGCCCGAATCCGTCGAGATTGACATGGTGAAAGCGTACGAGGACTAGAGAAGCCTCGTTCCGATTTTACGGGCCATATCTGTGCCGGCCCATCATTCCGCCGGCGGGGAAGGGAAGCCGATGAAAAGAATGATTGAGCACGTTGCGCTCCGGGTGACCGATCTCAAGCGCTCGGTCGTTTTCTACCGCGATGTCCTGGGCCTGAAGCCCGTCAGCATCCGCGAGATCGCAAACGGGAACCTGACGCAGGTGGTTTTCCGGGTGGGAGAAGATGTTCTCGTCCTTTTCCACAATCCCAATTTCACGAAGGCGGATGTGCACTCGGATTACGGCACCCGCCAGATATCGGATTTTCTGGCCGGAAGCCAGGAGCGGGAATGGGCCGGCGGGATGGATCATCTCGCGTTCTGCTTCGATGAGGAGGAGTACCACGCGGTTCTCCGGCGCCTGGAAGAGCATGGCGGCGAGATTCACCGCGGCGAGGAGCGGAACCTCGGCGCCTACGGCGTGGGCTACGCTTCCTACTTCTACGACCCGGACAACATCGAGATCGAAATCAAGCGCTACGACAATCCCCCCGAAGAGCCGGGCCCGGAGTGGTACGAATCCAAGGTGGATCTGGAAACATTTGGCCAGGAGACCAGCAAGGCATGAACGAGCCCGAGCGCCGAGGGGCGGCTGTCGAAGCCATCCGCCGGGAGAGCCAGCGGCAGGCGGAGCTGTTCCACTCCTGGGGCGATACCGAATGGGCGCTGCCCACATTTTGCGAGGGGTGGACGCGGCGCCACGCGGTGGCCCATCTCCAGGCCGGCTCTGAATTCCACGAAGATGTCGTCCGCAGCGGCGTCCAGGGCTACACCGGTCCTCCTTTCGGGACAAAGGACGTGGCCGCCTTCCGCGAAAACCGGATGGCGGAGATGAAGCGCCTCATGGGCCTTCCGGTGGAGGCACTTGTTGCGGGTTTTCTGGAGCGGCACGCGGTCTTCGCCGATCTGCTCGAGGGGCTTACGCCGGCGGACGCCGAAAAGATCGCCTGGCACCGGATCGGCCTGATCCCCGCGGGTCAGTTCGCCGGCATCCGCCTTTACGAACTCGGCCTTCACGACTGGGACATCCGGGCCGTTGATGATCAGTCTCTTCTCATCGAACCTTCCATATCGCAGGCGATGACGATTCATCTTCCCTACGCGCAGTGGCGTTTTCTCAATCTGGTGCCTGCTTCGCCGCCGCCGGCGGGCCTCTTCCGTTTCCGGACGGAGGACGGCGCTTCCTGGTGCCTCGCGATCCGCGATGGCCGGGCGGAGGTGGCGGAGGGGGAGGATCCGGACGCGGAAATCTCGGGAGATGCGACGGCGCTGATGCTGCAGACCACAGGCCGGCTCGCCTGGCGGGACGCGCTGGGCCAGAGAAGGATATCCATCACGGGCGACGAGAAGGCCGAAGCGCTGCTCGATGCCCTCGCCGTCAGCTACTAGTATTTTCACTATCTCGCCTCGCATTTTTTCGTTTCAACCTTCCCTTAGTGTTTGAATTATTTGGCTTATGGGCGTTTTCCGGCCTGACCCCCTTCTCCGTTGTGATATGGATCAGACTTCATCCGTGATGTACCTCACTCGGCATCTTCCTTCCGGAAAGAATTTGATTGATCGGCAAAATTTTCAACAGGATACTCTTGTTATCTTGAACACAGGGATGAAGTGATGTTCGTCATATTTCTCTTGCAGGATTCGGCTTTCTCGGGCGAGCCAAACCGCAACGGATTCATGATTGCAGGGCTTGGAGAAAGGTTTTCTCGGCCAGCAGGGGAGATAAGAAAAGATGAGCGTTCTTGAGCGGGAGACGCCGATTTTGGTGGCCGAGGCGGGATTTCCCCGGCTCAGCGAGTTGAAAGCTCTTCTGGAGGGATTTCACCTCCACAACCTGACAACGACGGGGCGTGGCTACCGGGCGATTGAGATAGCTCGCCGCGTCGATTTCAAATTGATTATTGTTTCGAATTCGTTGGTGAACATGTTTGGGATAGATGTCATCGAGGCAATTCGGCAGAAGGGAAAGAATATCGACACCCCGATATTTTTTCTCATCGAACCGCACGAAAAACTCCTGCGTGAGAAAGCATTCAGCCTGGGTGTCACGCTTGTCCTGGAAAAGCCTCTCGGGGAAAAAGAGTTGCGCGAGGCGTTGGAGGTAAAGATGAACAAACAGGTGATTTCAAAGTCGGATGAGAAGACAAGGGTGAAGGCCGCGATGGGCTCGCTGCATGAGGCGGTCGCCTTCGCCAAGGATCTGAGGGGAAAAGAAGAATACAGCGTTGCGGAAACGGAGTTTTGCAACGGCCTGACGGAAGTGTTTTGCGGCCTGGCGGAAGTTTACCTCTCGCAGGGCGACCTGGATTCCGCCGCCTATGTGATATAGAGCAGGCGGAACAGATTGACCAAGAGGCCCGGGAGAAATTCGGCGTCCGGGAAGATTCCTTCGTCGCGCAGGGGAGAATGTATTTGCGCGAGAGGCGCTATCTGGCCGCAAAGGCGGAGTTCAAGGCGGCCCTGACCCTGAACGCGGAAAGTTTCCCCGCGCATGTCGGCCTGGGTGTCGCCTGTTTTTACAACGGCGAAAGAGAAGAGGGGAAGGAACTCTTCGAGAAAGTGATCGGGATGCGGGCCGAACAGATCGATCCCAAGTTTTTCAAGGAAATGGGGGTGGCCGCCTGCAGGGCACAGGACTATCCGCTGGCCCGGAGTGTCCTGGATCGCGCCATCCGATTTTTCCCGGACGATGCCAAGCTGTACTACTACACGGCCGTGGCCGCCATTGCCGGGTGGAACATGGGAGATGCCGGACCGATGCTGAAAAGGGCGCTGCGGCTTTCCCCGAATTTCGTCGAAGCCATCGCCTTGCAGAAAAAGACCGAGGAATGGTGCGGCCGGACGGCGGTCAAGAAGGAAAAGAAGACCTTGGCCGAAATGCACCTGCACTAGCCCCGCCGGAAGGGCGCGGGCCTCTCCTCGGCTATCCCATCGCCCGCACGGCCGGGAGGATTTCCCTTCCCATCAGCTCCAGCCGCTCCGGCACCTTGTCTACATCGGGTATTGTCACGAGGATTCTCCGCACCCCGGCCTCGATGTATTTCCCCAGCCGCTCGATGCACGCCTCGGGCGGGCCGGCGATGACGCCCGAATCGGGAACGACGGCGAAGCGCTTGCGCTCCCCGGCCGCCGCCCCCTCGTTGCGATCGGGAATCACCATCGTCATCAGGGAGGGGCGCACCTCGGCCGGATTTCGCCCCGCCTTCTCACAGACGGCCGCGATATTTTGCAGGCGCTCGGTGAAGCCCTCGGGGGGCAGCCACCTTGAGTTGAAGCCGTCGGCGTGGCGCGCGGCCTCGGCCAGCAACTTCTTTCCCTCGCCGCCGACCCAGATGGGGGGATGGGGCTTCTGAAGGGGAGGCGGGTCGCAATAGGCGTTCTTCACCTGAAAGTGCTCCCCCTCGAAGGTGGGGGCCGCATCGGTCCACATCCGCCGGATGATCTGAATCGCCTCGGCCAGCTGGGCGATGCGCACCGAGGCCTTTGGGAATGGAAAGCCGTAGGAGCGGTATTCAGGCTCGAGCCAGCCGGCGCCGATCCCCAGCTCGAAGCGCCCCCCGCTGATGATGTCGAGGGTGGCCCCCATGCGGGCGAGCAGGGTGGGGCTGCGGTAGCCGACGCAGTTGACCAGGTGGCCGAGGCGAATCGTCTTGGTGTCGCGGGCGAGGGCCGAGATGGCCACCCAACTGTCCAGCATGGGCAGGGTCACGGGGCCGGCGTCCCCGCCCGCATCGGCTGAGGGATCGCCCTTTCCCGAGATCTCGGCGTAGGCCTTGGGGTTGACCGAGAAGAAGTGATCGCACTGCCAGAGCGAGTGAAAACCCATCCCCTCGGCTTTTCGCGCAACGGCGAGGAGGCTCTCGTAGTCGCCGATGAAAAGGCCGCGGATGGTCAGGGACAGGATCAGGCCGAACTCGATGGGGGATGGTGCCATTGCGCTCTCCTTGAGAAAGGGCCCGGCGGGCCCGTATGCGTCTGCTTCCGATGAAGCATCCAACATACCTCAGGCGTCTTGGCAGATCACCCCTCCAGCGACGGTGTTGTTCGTGTCCTCGTCAATGACGATGAAGGCGCCCATGGCGCGGCTGCGGGCATAGGGATCGTGGGCGATCGGTTCCTGAAAGTCGAGACGCACCCGCCCGATGTCGTTGAGCCCCAGGAAGGCGGAGGCCTCCTCCCGCATGGTTTCCACATCGATCCGGGAGTGAATTTGGCCCACTTCCGATCGGACACACCGTGTTCCGTGCTTGATGAGGTAGCGCTTTCGCGGATCGAGCGGTTCGGCCGCCATCCAGAACAACAGGGCGTCGATCCGTTGGGAGATTCGCGGCGGATCGTCTGGGCCGACAATGAGATCGCCGCGGGATATATCGATCTCATCCTCGAGGAGAAGGGTCACGCTCTGGGAGGGGCCGGCCTCATCCAGCGGACCGTCGTAGGTGTCGATCCCCTTGACCCGGGTGCGCATTCCCGAGGGATACACCACAACATCGTCTCCCACCTGAACGGTCCCCGACTCAATGCGGCCCATATAGCCCCGGTAGTCCTGGTGGGCGCTGCTCTGGGGCCGGCACACCATCTGGACGGGAAAGCGCAGTCCCGTGAACTCCGTCTCCCCGCGAAGGGGAAGCGATTCGAGTAATTCGAGAAGGGGCGGGCCCTCGTACCACGCCATCTGATTGCTCTGGCGGACGACGTTGTCTCCGCGAAGAGCAGAAAGGGGGATGAAGCAGAGGGGACCCGCGCCAATTTCCTTGGCGAATTCTTCGAAATCCGACCGGATTTCCTCGCAGCGCTTCCGGGAGTAGCCTACGAGGTCCATCTTGTTGACGGCAATGACAATCCGATCCACTCCGAAAAGGTTGAGGAGATACAGGTGGCGGCGGGACTGCCGGAGGAGCCCTTTCCGCGCGTCGGCGACGATGATGCCCAGATCGGCGGTGCTGGCGCCGGTCGCCATGTTTCGGGTGTACTGCTCGTGGCCGGGCACGTCGGCAATGATGAATTTCCGGCGGGGGGTGGCGAAATACCGGTAGGCCACGTCGATCGTGATGCCCTGCTCGCGCTCGTCGGTGAGCCCGTCCGTCAACAAGGAGAGGTCGATCTCCTCGTTTCCCTTCTTCAGGCGCACCTTCTCGAGGGCCAATATCTGGTCCTTCATGATGGCCTGGGTGTCGAAGAGAAGCCTTCCGATAAGGGTGCTCTTTCCGTCGTCAACGCTGCCGGCCGCAACAAACCGGAGAACGCCCTCTTTCAGGGCGGCGATGTCCGTCATGGCTAGAAGTAACCCTTTCGCTTTCGAAGTTCCATGGAGGCGTCTGAAGTCCGGTCGTCCAGGCGGGAGGCGCCCCGCTCCGTGATATCCGAGGCAAAAAGCTCGGCGATGACCTCCTCGGCCGTTTCGGCCGTTGATTCGACCGGCATCGTGCAGGAAATGTCCCCCACCGTGCGGAAGCGGACCTGGAGGGTTTCGATCTTCTCCCCTTCTCCGACCTCCAGCAGCTCCCAGACGGGAACCAACGCCCCCTTCCGGCGGACCACCTCGCGGGAGTGGGTGTAGTAGATGGAGGGCACGTCGAGATTTTCCCGGGCGATGTACTGCCAAACGTCGATTTCCGTCCAGTTGCTCAACGGAAAGACGCGCACGTTCTCCCCCGGATGGACGCGGGCATTGTAGTTGTCCCAAAGTTCGGGCCGCTGGCCCTTCGGGTTCCACTGGCCGAAGCCGTCGCGGAAGGAGAAAATTCTTTCCTTGGCGCGCGCCTTCTCTTCGTCCCGGCGCGCCCCTCCGATGCAGGCGTCGAAGCCGAATTCCCCGATGGCGTCCAGAAGCGTCACCGTCTGGTGGACGTTGCGGCTCTCCGTGCGGTGGCGAAGCACGATCCGGCCCTGATCGATGGAGTCTTGTACCGATCGGACGATCAGCCGCTCGCCCAGTTCCTCCACCCGCCGGTCCCGGAATTCGATCACCTCCGGAAAATTGTGTTCGGTGTCGATGTGCAGGAGCGGAAAGGGGAACCGCCCGGGCCGGAAGGCCTTCTCTGCCAGGCGGAGCATGACGATCGAATCTTTTCCGCCAGAAAACATGAGGGCGGGATTCTCGCACTGGCCGGCCACCTCCCGCAGGATGTGAATGGCCTCGCTCTCGAGAAAATCCAGATGGCTGAGATCCAGCGTGGCGGCAGTGTTTTCCGCCGCGGCGAAGTCAGCGGAATGGAGCAAGGTCGTTTCCGTCATGATTTTTGTCCTTGTTCTGTGCCCGGTTCAAGGGGCCGTAAGGTTTTCTGTTTTTCGGGACGCCGATGCGGGATGCAGCCCGCATTCCTTCGAGTGGGGATCTTCCCACCACCAACGGCCGGCCCGGATGTCCTCTCCCTCGGCGATGGGCCGCGTACACGGGGCGCATCCGATGCTCGGGTATCCTTGGTCGTGGAGCCCGTTGTAGGGCACATCGTTCTCGCGGATGTAGGCCCACACCTCATCATGGGTCCATCCGGCCAGCGGGTTGAACTTGTGAAGTTGATGCGCATCGTCCCACTCTTGGACCGCGATCGAACCGCGAGTAGGGGCCTGCTCTTGGCGCAGGCCGGTGATCCAGCTGGTTTTTCCCTCGAGGGCGCGGCCCAGCGGCGCCACCTTCCGGATGAAGCAGCAGGTCTTTCGCAGGCCGGCGCTTTCGTAGAAGGCGTTGGGGCCGTGCCGGTTGACGAACTCCTCGACCGCTTCAGACTCGGGGAAGAGAACCCGGATGCCGATTCCGTACTTCCGCCTCACTTCATCGAGAAGGGCATAGGTCTCCGGGTTGAGCCGGCCGGTGTCGAGGGTGAATATCTCGATCCCGGGCGCGTGCCGCGCAATCAGATCGGTGAGGACCATGTCCTCGGCCCCGAGGCTGTTGGCGAAGGCGGCGGGGGCAAACCTGGATTCGGCCATTTTCAGGGTATGGATGACATCTTCTGTTTGGGCATCGAGGGCCAAGGGTCTGTCTCCGGTGCGTCGGTCCAGGGTCGGGGTGTTTTTTTCGGGTCGGCCAATAGTGCAAGAGGTCATATATTTATCTTTATACATAATTAATTTGATTAACTTTAATTCCATGGATTTAATGCATTTTTTACGCGAAGTCAATTCAAATTATTATTTAATTCGTATTATTTTAATCAAGATTTAAAAATGCTTTTAAATTCCGGGCAAATCCTGCATATACAAGGGCAAGAGGGGGGATTAGTCGATGTTGCCTTCGGCCTGCAACTCGCGCCGGAGCTGGCCGACCATGTGGACGAAATCGGGATTTTCCATCGTCGAGAGATCGCGGGGGCGGGGGAGGTTCACCTCCAGGACGGTGCGGACGCGGCCGGGCCGCTCGGAGAGGACGATGACCCGATCAGCGAGAAAGACCGCCTCGGAGATGCTGTGGGTGATGAGGAGGATGGTTTTTTTGCTCTCCATCCAGATGCGCTGGAGCTCGAGGTTCATGGTCTCGCGGGTGAGGGCGTCCAGCGCCCCGAAGGGTTCGTCCATGAGAAGGAGCGGAGGATCGTGGATGAGGGCGCGGCAGATCGAGGCACGCTGCTGCATGCCGCCCGAGAGCTGGAAGGGGTAGTGGTTCTCGAAGCCCTCGATACCGACCAGCTTGATGAGATCGCGGGCCCGCTTTTCGTACTCCTTGTAATCGAGGCCCCGGACCTCGATCTGGAGCATGATGTTCTTCATCACCGACCGCCAGTTCATCAGGACGGCGTTCTGGAAGACGATGCCCACGTCCGAGGTGGGTCCCTGAACGATCTCCCCGTACACCTTGATCTCGCCCTTCCGCGGCGAGAGGAGGCCGGCGATCGCTTTCATGAGGGTGCTCTTGCCGCACCCGCTGGGGCCGAGGACGGAGATGAACTCCCCGTCCTCGGCCTGCAGGCTGATGTTTTCGAGGGCGTGCACCGACCCCGCCTTGGACGGGTAGACGATTCGAAGCCCGTTGATTTCAATGGCGTGTTTCATCGGGAGCCCGTAAAGCCCTCCTTCCGCCAGTGGCGCCTTGGGGCGCTTACTGGGGGATGAACTCGTTGGTGTAGAACTCGCTGACGGGTATCGCTTTCCCCTCTAGTTTCGGGGTGTATTTGACCAGGACGTTCTGCGAGCTGGCCCAGTCCTTCTCGCTCATCCAGCCGAGGGGCTTGCCCTGGGTGTTGGGCGTACTGGTCATCCCGAGCGAGTGCTTCATCACTTCCATGAACATGGGTTTCGCCTTGCGCTGTTTCGGGAAAGCTTTGAGGAAAGCGTCCACGGCCGCTTCGGGCTCCTGCAGGGCGGCGCGCCAGGCTTTCTGGTTGGCCCGGACGAAGCGGCGGATCGCGTCCTTGTTGTTCTTCAGGTAGTCCGTGTTCACAAAGATGCCCTTGTGCAGCAGGTTGACGCCGTGCTGGGCGAAGGCCAGGTAGCCGACGTCGGCGCCCTTGGCCTGCATGAGGGGAACCATCTTGTTCCACAGCGTGCCCGTGGCGTCGGCCTGGCCGCCGATGACGGCGAAAATCTTGCCCATGCCGGGCATGTACTGCCACTTGACATCGCTCATCTTCAGGCCGTTCACCGCGAGAAAGGCCCGCACACTTGCGTCCCCGGAGCCGCCCGGGGACATGGTGATGGTCTTGCCCTTCAAATCCTTGGGCGAGCGGATGCCGGATTTCTTGCTGTAGATGAAGGCCTCGCCGCCCTGTTGGAGGAGGCCCATGACGGCCTTCACCCGGGCGCCGTGGAGCTTGCCGATGATGAGGGAGCCGAAATCGGCGAAGCCGAGCTCATAGGAGCCGGCCGACATCACTTTTACCGCGTTGCCCGAGCCGGTGCCGCCGAGAATCTCGAGATCGATTCCCTCGGCCTTGTAGTATCCGCGCTCCTTCCCGAGGAAAAACGGCGGGATATCGCCCGAAACGTCCATCTTCCAGTCTGTGTGGAGACGAAGCTTCGTCGCCGCTTCCGTGGCCGGAACGGAGCCGATCAGGGAAAGAGCAACGACCATCGCAGTCATGCCAAGCAGTTTCCGCATCATTTCGAGCCTCCTTCCAGGGTTTCCCCTGTGTTGTTGTCTCCCCGTGCATGGGAGGGAATTGCCCGAAGCCGGGAGCGCGCCGTGCGCCGCCGCTACATGGTCATCATGGTGTCTTCGCCCCGCACGGCGACATCCCAGGGGATCAGGATTTTTTCCAGCTTCGCCATCCCCACGTAGAGGAGGATGCCGATCAGCGAAAGTGGGAGGAGGGCGGCGAAAAGCTGGGGCGTCTCCAGCATGGAGTTCGACACGATGAGAACGAACCCCAGTCCCTTGTCGGAGCCGACGAACTCTCCCACCACCGCGCCGACCGTCGCGAAGGCGGTGGCGATCTTCAGCCCGCTGAAAACGAAGGGCAGGGAATTGGGGATGCGGACCTTCGAGAAAACCTGCCACTTGGTGGCTTTCATCGAATGGATCAAATCCAGCATCTCGGGCTCCACCGTCTTCAGCCCCACGGCGGTGGAGATGACGATGGGGAAGAAAGCGATCAGAAAGCTCACCAGCACTTTGGGAAACATGCCGATCCCGAACCAGACGATGAACAAGGGTGCGATGGCGATCTTCGGAATCGTCTGCGAGGTCACGAAGATCGGCATCAGGGTCCGCTCGAGGGTTCTCGACCAGACCATCATGATACCGGCCGGAACGCCGAGCAGGGCACTGGCCAAAAAGCCGAGGAGTATTTCGAGGCCGGTGATCCAGGTATGCTTGAGAAGGTAGGCCCAGTCTTCCACGAGAGAGACGGCGATATCCGAGGGTGGGGGCAAAATGATCTTCTGCACGTCGAAGATGACGACGGCAATTTCCCAGAACACGATAAA
>JAQBZT010000043.1 GCA_027622355.1 bacterium
AGGGAGACGATGTCGCCGCCGAGGTCGAGGCGGTCTACTCCTGGACGGAGGAGTTCATCGATCGCTGGCGGCTGCCGGGGGACGATCAGGTCTCGGCCGCGGACGCGAAGTTCATCCAGGATTTCGGCTACATCCGCCAGACGGCGGCGACCATTGAGGGTCTGCTCGAAAAAACAGGCGCCACGCGCGAGGACATCGGCAAGGTGCTCCTCTACGCGCCCGATGCCCGCACCCACGCCGCCATCGCCCGGAAGCTCGGCTTCCCGGCGGCGTCCTATCCCGAGGCGCCGCTCGTCGCAAGGCTCGGTGACGCGGGCGCGGCGGCGCCCCTGCTCGCGCTGGTCGAGGCACTGCAAAACGCCTCGCCCGGCGAGCACATCATCGTCGCGGGGCACGGCAGCGGGGGCGACGCCCTTCTCCTGCGCGCCACCGAGAAGGTGGGCGAACTGAAGAAAAGACGAGGCGTCGAATGGTCGGTGAAGCAGGCGCGCCCCATCTCGGACTACGGCACCTACCTGCGCGGGCGGAATCTCGTGCCGGGCGAGCCCTTCGCCCCCTTCAGCTCCCCCTCCATTCTCTGGAAGGAGAGCCGCGTCAACATGCGCCTTCTCGCGGGCAAGTGCCAGAACTGCGGCGAGCTGCAGTTCCCCCGCCAGCGCATCTGCCTCGGCTGCAGCGCCCACGATCAGTGGGAGGATTTCAAGTTCGGGAAGAGCGGCAAGGTCTACACTTTCGTGCACGATCACCTCGTCCCCTCGCCCGAGGGCTACGTCTCGATGGCGACGGTGGACATCGCGGGCGGGGGCCGCTTTTACGCCCAGATGACCGATTGCAGCCGCGATCAGGTAAAAATCGGCCTCGATGTGGAGTTCACCTTCCGGCTTCTCCACAAGGGCGAGGGATACTATAATTATTTCTGGAAGTTCCGCCCCGCGGCGGATTGAGGGAACAAGGCGCCGGGCACCGTCCGGCTTTTTTCACCCAAGGAGAGAGAGATGAGCCAGGGCATCGCCGGGAAAGTCGCCATCATCGGCGTCGGCACCACGAAGTTCGGAGAGCTCTTCGAGCAGACCTACAACGACCTCGTGGTCGAAGCCACACTGGAGGCCTATGACGACGCCGGCATCACGGGCAACGACATCGAGGCGGCCTGGCTCGGCTGCTACTTTCCCCTCGGCTGGGGCTACGACGGAACGGGCGGGCCCTCCCTCGCGGAAGCCCTGAACATCTATCCCAAGCCCGTCTCCCGGGTGTCGAACTACTGCACCACCGGAATGGAGGCCGTCCGCGGGGCGGCGCTGGCGGTGGCGAGCGGCATGTACGACGTGGTGCTCGCCGTCGGTGCCGAGAAGATGCGCGAGGTGCCCCCGCGCGGCTCCCTCGTCGCCGCCTCGGTCGAAAAACTCCACCCCCTCTACGGCAAGGGCCGCACGGCGCCGGGGAGCTTTGCCATCCTCGCCACGCGCTACTTCGAGGAGTACGGCGCCGGCAAGGAAGATCTCGCCGAGGTCGCCGTCAAGAACCACTATCACGGCAGCCTGAATCCCAAGGCCCACTTCCAGAAGGAGATCACGAAGGAGCAGGTGCTGAGCGCCCCTTTCGTGACCGAGCCGCTCGGGCTCTACGACTGCTGCCCGACGACCGACGGCGCGGCCGCCGTCATCCTCTGCCGGGCCGACCTGGCCGAGTCGCGCTTCGGGAAGAAGGACTACGTCCTCATCGACGGGATGGGCCTTTCCTGCGCGAACGGCTACATCACCACCCAGTTCAACCCGCGCTTCGACTTCCTCGGCTTCGAGGCCACCCGCGAAGCGGCGAGGCAGGCCTACGATCAGGCGGGCGTCACGAACCCCCTCGAGGAGATCGATGTCGCCGAGGTGCACGACTGCTTCACCATCACCGAAATTCTCAACTACGAAGACCTCGGCTTCGCGAAAAAGGGCGAGGGTCCCGATTTCGTCAAGAGCGGGGCGAGCCGGCTCGGCGGCGAGCTGCCGGTCAACACCTCGGGCGGCCTCAAGAGCTGCGGCCATCCCATCGGGGCGACCGGGGCGCGCGTCATCGCCAATTTGACCGAACAGCTCCTCGGCCGCTCCGAAAAACGCCAGGTCCCCGGCGCCAAGCGCGCCCTCGGCCACACCCTCGGGGGCCCCGGCGCGGTATCGTGTGTGTTCGTTCTGAGCAAAAACTAGGACGCGCGCTGGGGTGATGGCCTCGCACCAGTCATGCAAGGATAAAAGACTGTGTCCACTGTAGATCCTGCTCGTGTCAATTCTTTCCTGAAAACCGTTGACAGCGAGCTCGTCCCGCAAATAGAAGCGAGCGGCGACCGACTAACACGCAACAACAGGCTCCTGAACAAATACAGATCAGAGCGCGATGCTTGGCACAATAGACGTGTATCGCACGTTCGCGGGATTACGGAGGCAGTGAACGAACTCTGCTTCGCTGATCTCATTCTAAAGGACAAAAAGGTCGAGGCTGCTGAATATGAACCCCCTATCAGGGGCACGAACCGGACCATCGACTTTCTGGTCCTGCCTGCCGGTTCAGACGGTCGAATATACTATGACATAAAAACCGTACATCCCGAGGAAGAAGATGGGTGGGAGCGGTACGAAAGAGCGAAAACCGAAAAACGATTCACGCCGGGCACAGAGTTAATTTTGGACCCTGAGTGGGAGGGAGGTGAAATCGCTCACGATCTTTTTGCCGCTCGCGAAAAGTTCCTGGAGTACACCCAGGAGTTTGAGACGAAGATACAGCTCGTCGAGAACCCCGAAGAGTGTCGCTTCGGTATGGTGTTTTGTGGAGACGGTTCCCAATGGTACCGTGACAATTTGGAGGATTTTGCAGACTTTTACTTCACGGGACGGCATCGAAGTGACGACGAGTTCGGGGCCATGGAAGCGCACTATCTAACCAACAAAGGCATCACGCTTGACCGCACCATCAACGGTTTCAGCTATCTACAGCGGGCAAAACCCAGAATTAACGTGGTGTTCAATCGGAATGTGCGGGGGCCACGACGGTTCTCCCCTCAAGCATGATACTTTGTTCAATAATAACGGAGCGCTCTTTCTGAAGGGAGTAGCACATGGCGGGCGTTGAACTGGGCTTTCTGGCGCCCCATCCGTGGATCATGGTCGCGGGCGAGCGCGAGGGGGGCCATCACGCCCAGACCACCTCCGCCTTCCGCCAGGCGCAAGAGGAGATCGTGCGCCGGGGAGTGGACCTCCTGGTGGTCGCCTCCCCCCACTGGGCGCCCGGCGCGCAGTTCCGGATCGGCGGGGCCCCCCGCTACGCGGGAACGCTCGCCGAGTTCCTCCCCCACATCCACGCTGCCCTTCCGCCCGAGCACCGGCGGGATCTCCCCCCCGTTCCCTACAACTTCCCCGGCGAGGCGGCCCTGGCGGCGCGCCTCCTCGAGGCGGGCAAGACTGCCGGCCTTTCGGTGCAGATCGAGGCGAAACCCGAGGCCCTGGATCACGGCTCGATGGTGCCCATCCTCTATCTCAACCCCGAGGGCCGGCTGCCGGTCCTCCTCCTCTCGGCCGAGGAAGGGCCCGCGGCGCAGAGCCGGAGATGGGGGGAGATCATCGGAGAGGAACTCAGGCGCACCGGCAGACGGGCGGCCTTTATCGCGAGCGGCACCCTCTCCCACCATTTCGTCTTCGACCGCCCCGACGCCCTCTGGCCCCCGGGCGAGGCGTGGGACCGGCGCTTCCTGTCGCGGCTCACCGCGGGGGAAACCGAAGCCGTTTTCGGCTACACGGATAAAGACGTCGCCGAGGGAGAACTCGAGGCGGGCGGCCTTCACGCCCTCTACATGCTCCTCGGCGCCCTGGGGCCGGGACCCGCGGCCGATCTTCTCAGCTACGAGGGAATCGTCGGGGTGGGCTCGCCCGTCGTGCAATTCGAGCCGGCCGCCTGAGGGGGCCAAATCCTCCTCCCGGACACCCAGCCGGTGACGCTCCAACCATCATCTTTGGTATCCTGACGCTTTCCGGGCAGAAAACCGGTTTTCCCGCAACGAAGGAGCGCACGATTCGATGACACTCGACCCGAAACTCTTCCGCGCCGCCATGGGAAAATTCGCCACCGGCGTCACCGTCGTCACCGTCAGGAGCGGCGAAACCGCCCGCGGTATGACGGCGAACGCCTTCTCCTCGCTTTCGCTCGACCCGCCCCTCGTCCTCGTCTGCGTGGACAACAAGGCCTCGACGCTGGACATGCTGCGGGAGGCAAAAAAATTCGCCATCAATTTCCTGGCGGAGGATCAGAAGAACATCTCCGACTGGTTCGCCGGGAAAGGAAAAGACGCCGCGGATCAATTCGCCGACATCGCGCATGCGATCGGCGAGAACGGAGCGCCCGTCCTTGAGGGCGCCATCGGTTTTCTCGAGTGCGACACTCACGAGGAGCTGCCGGGAGGGGACCACACCATCGTGGTCGGGCGCGTCACCCGCATCGAGATTGAAGAGGACGTGCGCCCGCCGCTTCTTTTCTACGCCAGCGCCTACCGGAAAATGGACATGGGGGGAAGCTACGACTAGGGGGAAACAAAGACAACAGGATCGTTTCCATGAACGGTCCATTGATTTACAACAAGCGTCGCACGCCCTTTTCCCGATGCCGGGCCACGCCGCTCCCAAGACACTCCAATTTCATATTGCCCCCAAGCCTCCCAAGGATTATGTTTTCACCCAAGGTGTCATGAAAATGCCCCGAAAGGAGCATGACCGCATGCAGAAGTTTCCCGAGCCTTGAAAAAGGAAAAAGGAGGACCGGATGCACAGGAATTTCATGAAAATAGCCCTTTTGTTGGCTCTCGTCTTGGGCCTGGGGAGCTGGGCGCATGCGGGCTCTCCGGAGGCGCCGTTTGGAGACAAGGTCTCCGGGGCGTTACTCAACTACAACCGGGCCTCGCCCTTTGTCGCATCCTCCGGCGTTCTGGGAAAGGGAGGCGTGGCCGAGGTGAAGGCGCTCGGTTTTAAAACAATCGTTGATTTGCGCGCCCCAAGTGAAGGTATCGCAGAAGAGAAGGCCGAGGCAGAAGCCATGGGGCTTCGCTACATCAACATCCCGGTTTCGACCGCTGCACCCACAAATGCCCAAGTAGCGGCGTTTGCAAAAATTGTCGAAAATCCAGCCAACTATCCCATCCTCTTCCATTGCCAGTCGGCAAACCGGACGGGCGCCATGTGGGCGCTCTACCGTTTCCGCAAGGGGGTTCCCCCGGCGGTCGCCGTAGAGGAAGGCCGCACATTGGGGCTCAAATCCAGCCGTGAGAAAGCCGTTCGCCTGCGCCTGGGATTGTCCCCGGCGTCAAAATAGGAAAATCCCATGAATGCTACCCCGCGGCCTTTCTGGCCGCCTCTCGTTTCGGGCATCGCGCTGGGGCTGGCCCTGTTGCTGACCTTCTTGATAACGGGGCATGGACTGGCGGCAAGCGGTTTGTTCACAGAGCTTACGGCGGCGATAGGGAAACTCCTTGTTCCGGGCATTGTGGAGGCCAACCGCTACCTGGGCCCATACGCAAAGGGAAATCCCCTGACAAGCTGGGTCAGCTGGGAAATTCTCGGGGTCATCATCGGCGCGCTGGCCGGGGCGCTCTCGAGCGGCCGCTTCCGGTTCATGGTGGAAAGAGGAACCGGCATCCGCCCGGGGGGCCGCCTGGGCTGGGCATTTCTCGGAGGCATCCTGACCGGCTTCGGCTCCCGGCTCGCGCGCGGCTGCACGAGCGGCCTCGGGCTCTCCGGGGGCGCGACACTCTCGGTGGCGGCATTTCTTTTTCTGGTCATGTTTTTCGCCGCGGGCTTTGTAACGATGCGTTTTACGAGGAGGACATGGGAATGAACCTCCCCTTCTACGATGGCGGCGCGGCTTCCGGCCTCCTCAGCGGAATTTTGTTCGGTTTCATTCTCGAAGGCGCCGGATTCGGAAGCCCGAGAAAGCTCGTCTCCCAGTTTACCCTCCGGGACTCTGCCGTCTTCAAGGTGATGTTCACCTCCGTGATCGTTGCCGCCGCCGGCCTGTGGCTGCTCACCTCGCTCGGGTGGCTTCGCGCGAACGGTGTGTATATCCCTACCCTCTACTTATGGTCCTTCGCGGCGGGAGGCTTGCTGATCGGGGCGGGCTTCTCCCTGGGAGGGTACTGACCCGGCACCTCCGCCGCTGCGGTCGGCAGCGGCCGGATGGACGCGGTCGCGTTCATCGCCGGGATGGTCGCCGGAATCGGCTTGTTCGCGGGTGCTTTCGAAGACCTCTTCACCTTTTACACCGCGGGAAAAGGCCCGCAGGCGCAAACCCTCGATCAATTGCTGGGTCTGCCTGTTCCGGTGATCCTGATAGGCCTGATCGCGATGGCCGCCGGGGCATTCCGCCTGGGCAGCCATTTTGAGCGAAAGCTCGGCGGCCCTATCAGCATTCAAGACATCTTCGAAGAACACCAGAAGAGATAAAAAAACAGGTAGTGGGTCCGTTTGCTTGTTTTTCTTGTCATTCCGAGCGCCGGAGGCGGGCCCCCCGGTGGGGGGCCTCCCGGTGGGGGGCCTCCCGCGAATCGGAGATTCACCGGGGTGCCCGGCGCGAGGAATCTGCTTTTCCACAGCAGATTCCTCAGTCGCTGCGGGCCCCACCCTGCGCTTATTCGGAATGACACCACGGGTCCGTTGTGCAAACGGACCCATTACCAAAAAAAACGCGCTGCTACCGTACGGTTTTCACCTTCCCCAGAAGTCCCGCGCGCTTGAGATCGCCGCGGAGCTCCGCGCGCTCATCCTCGGTGATGGGCACCACCGGGGGCCGGACCGGGCCGCCCGCCATCCCGATCATCTCCATCCACGCCTTCAAGGCGCCGATCGGCATCCGCCCCTCGGCCCAGGGGGTGAGAATCCACTTCGCGTTCGCCCGGCGGAGGGGATTCAGCGCGGCGGAAAGCGCCCCCGCCTTTTTCACCTCCCCCGCGAGCGCGAGCGCGGTGTACTCCTTCAGCGGCAGCCAGCCCGGCACCTGGTACATGTGCGGGGTGTAGGTGAGCAGCCACCTGTGGCCGAGCTGGGTCATGTTGTGGAACCAGACGGTCTCATCCGCCACGCTGATGGGAATCTGATCGCCCACCTCCGCCTCGAGGTGCACGGTGTGGTTGGGGTTGAGGTCTGCCTGCTTCATCCCGCAGACGTTGGGAATCTTGACCAGCTCCTTCGCCAGATGGGGCCGGAGGGGATGGGCCACGCCCGGGGAGTTGAAGAGCACGATGCCGATCTCGACCCTCTCGGCGATGTAGCGGAAAAACTCGAGCACCGCCGCGTCCGATTTCGCCGCGACGTAGGGCGTCAGGATGATCGCGAAGTCGCAGCCGATCTCCTGGGCGTGGAGCGTCAACTCGAGCACTCCCTTGACGGACTGATGGTGCGTCCCCGCCATGACGGGCACCCGGCCCGCCGTCCCCTCGAACATGGCCGCCTGCGCGCGCTTCCGCTCCTCGAGGGTGAGCGCCCAGAACTCGGCCACGTTTCCGGCCCAGTAGTGGCCGTCCACCTGCTGCTGCTCGATGATGAAATCCACGTTCCGGCGGAGGGCGTCCTCATCGAGGGCGTCATCCTCGGTGAAATGACAGGGAAGCGAGGTCCAGATCCCCCGCAGGGTCTCGCGGGCGTACTCCTTCGCCTCGTTTTTCTTGTACTTCAAAGCGGCTCCCTTCCCTTTTCGCGGACAGACCCCGCCATGATAACAGGCGGGCGACTCGACCCCTACGGCCTTGCCCCGGCCTTCTCCAGAATCCGCACCATCTCGCCGTAACCTCTTTGCCGGGCAAGCGTGAGGGGCCGGACGCCCCGCCCGTCGGCGAGGTTCACGTTCGCCCCCGCCTCGACCAGCGCCCGGAGGGTCGCCACGTGGCGCGGGCCGCCGTCCCCTAGGACGATGGATTCGATGAGCGCTGTCCAGCCGAGGTTGTTCACGTGATCGAGGGGGGCTTTCCCTTTGATGAGGGCTTGCACGATTTCCGCGTGGCCGAGGTGGGCCGCCGCGATGAGGGCGGTGCCGTCATAGGGACTCGTGATGAGGCCGGTGTTCGCCCCCGCGGCGATGGCAATCCGCAGCATCTTCAGATCGTTCGCGACGGCGGCGATAGTGATCACGTCGTAGCGCGCCTGATCGCGGGCGTTGAGATCGGCGCCGGACTCGATGAGAGAGCGCGCCGCCGCATGATGCCCCCCGTAGGCCGCGACCATGAGCGGGGTGCGCCCGTGCCCGTCCCTTGCGTTGAGGTTCGCGCCCCCCTTGGCGAGGCGCCCAATCTCCGCCGCATCCCCCTTCGCCGCCGCCGCGTGCAGCCCCCGGTAGGCGGCCACCTCCTCTTGAGAGGGCGCCGTCTGGGCGAGGGCAGGGGATGCGAAGAAAGCGGAAAATGCGAGGAGGAGCGCTCCGGTTCCTTTTGCAGAAAGATGCATCCGACCATTCCTTCCAGTTGAAATACGGCGGCAACGAAAGCATATCAAATCCCCGCCCTGCCGATGGTTCGAAATCCCCTTTGTTTCCCAATCATCACTGCGGCACAAGATTTGCTTCTTATTTCAGCGAAGATGATGGGGGGAACCGCCTCCGGCCCTTCGCCGCCGGAAAGAACGCCCAAACATGCACCAGGACAACGGGAACGACATGAATGAAAAAAACTGGACCGTCCTCGTGGACGCGGAGAGCGGCCTCTATAACCGACTGTATCTCGTGCACTTTTTGAGCGAGGCGCACGCCCGGGCAGTGCGCTACGGGGGGGAGATCGCCTGCGTTCTCTTCCGCGCCGCCTGGTGGCAGGGGGTGGAAACCCTCGATGCCCCCGGCAAGGTGCCGGCGGAAGCCCTGCGGAAACTGGGGAAATTTCTGCTCCTCGGGGTCCGGGAGGGGGACATCCTGGGCCGCTGGTCGGCGGTGGATTTCCTCCTCGCCGCCCCGAGCACCTCGCGCGCGGGGGCGGAGGTCTGCATGAAAAATATCCTCTCCCGCCTGGAGAATCTCCGCTTCGAGGGTCATCCCGGCCTGAGCGTCACCGTCCGGGCCGCACCCGCGGGGCTCCCCGAGGACAGCGGGCGGATTCGCTATCCCGAGGACATGCCCCTCTTGGCGGAGGCGCGGCTCCGCGATCGGCACACCGATACACGAAAGAGCGACAAATAACTGACATTTTTTCAATGCGTTGTGACATATTGGCAAATCGCCCGGCGCGGGACCGCCCGGAAAATCAGCTCCGCCGCCCGGAGTGGATGAGGGCGATCCCCCCCATCAGGGGCTCGGCCGCCACCTCCTCGAAGCCCGCCGCGCGGAGCATGGCCGAGAGCGCCTCCGCATCCGGGAAGGCGTAGACCGTCTCGGGGAGATAGCGGTAGGCGGTCGGATGGCCCGAGATGATCCGGCCCGCCACCGGCAGAACGGCGCGAAAGTACAGCCGGTAGATCAAGCCGAAGAGCCCTTCCGGCCGGCCGAACTCGAGGATGATCAGCCGCCCCCCCGGCCGCAGGACGCGGGCCATCTCGGCAAGCCCCGCCGCGCGGTCCTCGAAGTTGCGCAGCCCGAAGGCGATCGCCGCGCCATCGAAGACGCCATCCGCGAACGGCAGCCCGAGGCCATCCGCCTGCAGGTAGGATATGTTCCCGGCTCCGGTTTTTTCCCCGGCGAGGCGCAGCATCGGGAGGGAAAAATCCGCGCCCGCGATCAGGCCCGCCCCTCCCTTCTGGCGGAGGATTTCGAGCGCCACGTCTCCGGTTCCGGTCGCGATGTCGAGATAGCGCGACCCACCGCCATCGAGAAGGAGCTGCACCGCCCTTCGCCGCCAGCGGCGGTCGATCCCCAGACTGAGCAAATGGTTGAGAAGGTCGTAGGTCGGGGCGATGTCCGAGAACATCTCGCGGACCTCGCCGCTTTCGATCTGCGCCGGCACCTTGGCCTCAGCCGGAGAGAAGAAAAACGTCCGCGATAGCGCCCGCCGAAACGATCACTGACACCCACGCGTTGAGGTTGAAGAAGGAGAGGTTCACGCGGCTGAGGTCGTCCGGCCGCACCACCCAGTGCTCCCAGAAGAGCAGCGCGCCCACGGCAACGAGCGAGACGCCGTAGATTGCGCCCAACCCCGCGATCCAGCCCGCCGCGATGAAGCAGGCCATCGTTCCGGCGTGGGCCAGCGCGGAGATGACCAGCGCGGGCCTCTTCCCGAGACGGCTCGGCAGCGAGCGCAGCCCCTCTTTCCGGTCGAAGTCGTAATCAAGACATGCGTAGATGATGTCGAAACCGCCCACCCAGAGCGCGACGCCGAGAAAATAGAGGATCGGCGCCGCATCAAGGCTGCCGCGCACCGCCACCCACGCCCCCGCCGGCGCGCTCCCCAGGACGAAGCCGAGAAACAGATGGGTCCATGAGGTGAAGCGCTTCGAGTAGCTGTAGAGCGCCACCACCCCGGCCACCAGAAAGGCGAGACCGAAAGCGAGCGGATTCAGCATCCAGGCCGAAAACAGAAAAAGAAGGAGAAAAGCGAGCATCATCCCCCACACCCCGCCCGAGCGGAGCAACCCCTGAAACTCGGCCCGATCCGCCGTCCGGGGATTTTTGGGGTCGATGTCGCGGTCGGCATAGCGGTTCAGCGTCATCGCGAAGTTCCGCGCCCCCACCGCCGCCATCACCATCCAGAAAAGGGCGTGCAGGGAGGGCACCCCGCGCGCCGCCAGGACGCCCCCCATCAGGACGAAGGGGAGGCCGAAGATGGTGTGCTCGAACTTCACCATCCGGAAGAACATACCCGGCCGGCGGAGAACCGCCCCGATGCCCCCTGCTCCCTCAAGCGTCAAAACCGTACTCCTTCCACCTTTGGGTGACGCGCTCGCGAATTTCATCGCTCATCACGAGCTCGCCCGGCCACTCGCGGGCAAAGCCCTCGCTCTCCCACTTCCGCGTGCCGTCCACCCCGAGCTTGCTCCCCACATGCGGCAGGGGCGAGGCGTGCTCCAGCGCGTCCACCGGGCCGTCCACGAACACCAGATCGCGCCGCGGGTCGATGCTCCCGAGCACCTTCCAGGCGACCTCGCTCACGTTGTGCACGTCCACATCCTCGTCCACGATCACGATGCACTTCGCCAGCGACATCTGCCCCATCCCCCAGAGGGCGTACATCACCTTGCGCGCATGATAGGGAAACGACTTGCGGATGGAGACGATCACCATGTTGTGGAACACCCCCTCGGCCGGCATGTGGACATCCACAATCTCGGGAAGCTGCATCTTCATCAGCGGAAGAAAAATCCGCCCCGTCGCGCCGCCCAGCCAGTAATCCTCCATCGGGGGCTTGCCGACGATGATCGTCGGGTAGATCGCGTCGCGCCGCCGGGTGATCGCCGTCACGTGGAATACCGGATAATCGTCCGCCAGCGAGTACCAGCCGGTATGATCCCCGAAGGGGCCCTCCCGGCGCAGCTCGCCCGGATCGAGGTAGCCCTCGATCACGATGTCCGAATCTGCCGGCACCTCGACATCCACCGTCTTGCACTTCACCAGGGGAACGCTCGTCCGCCGCAGGAAGCCCGCCAGCGTCATCTCGTCAATCCCCGGCGGAAGGGGCGCGCTCGCCGCGTAGGCGTAGACCGGATCGCCGCCCAGCGCGACCGCCATCTCGAGCCTTGCGCCTTTTTTCGTGCTCTCCCGGAAGTTCTGCGCCCCGTCGTGGTGGAGGTGCATGTGCATCCCCGCCGTTTTCGCGTCGAAGAGCTGAATCCGGTACATTCCCACGTTCCGGCGTCCGGTGCGCGGGTTGCGCGAGTGGACGTGCGGCAGGGTGATGTAGCGCCCGCCGTCCTCGGGCCAGCACTTGAGCGCGGGGATGGCGAAGAGATCGATGTTTTCGGTCTCGACGATCTCCTGGCAGGCCGCGGAGGAAACGCTCTTCGGGGAAAAGGACGCCATCCGCGCCAGCTTGGGCAGCATCTTCAACTTCGCGACAATGCCCTCGGGCGGCTTGATCTCGAGCAGCTCGGCCACTTCCTCGGCCACGGCATCGAGACTCTTCACCCCGAGCGCCCGCACGATGCGCGCATCCGAGGCATAGGCGTTGATCAGGACGGGGATGTCGAAAGCCCTCCCGTCCGGCCCGACCGGATTTTCGAAAAGAAGCGCCGGGCCGCCCGACTTCACGCACCGATCCGCGATCTCGGTAATTTCGAGATCGACATTGACCGGTGCGGCGATGCGCCGGAGCTCACCGGCGCGCTCGAGTGCGGCGACAAATTCACGCAACGAAGCGTAGGGCATGGGATTCTCTACGGAAAAGTCAGTCGATCACTTTCGGAACCCGGAAATGACCCTTGTCGAACTCGGGCGCCATCTTTTCCATGTTCTCGATGGGCGCCCGATCGACCTTGTCCTCCCGGAACACGTTCACCAGATCCAGCACATGGGAGGTCGGCGGTACATTCTCGGTGTCCAGCTCGTTCAGCTTCGAGATGTAATCGAGGATACCGCTCAACTGGTGGCGGAACTTCTCGACCTCCTCCTCGGAGAGATTGAGCCGCGCCAGCCGCGAGACGTGAAGCACATCCTCTTTCGAGATCGCCATCGGAAAACCTCCAGAGAAGGTTATATCGTTCGGTTTTCTTCCCCGTCAACGGCGGCGCCCACGGGCTCGAGCGGGGCGTACTTCAGAACCAGTTGTTTTTGGCCCACTTCCCTGAAATCCACCGTAACAATCGCCCGCTCGCCCGTCCCCGAGCGCGCCGCCACCACCCCCTCGCCGAACTTGGGGTGGCGCACCAGCGCCCCCGGCGCAAAGGGCCCGAGCGCCTGGGGGATGGGGGTTCCGGGCGCTTCGCTCTCCCGGGAGGCGGGCTTGAGGGCTTCCGGCTCCTCGTACCAGCTCTTTCCCCTCCCCCGGTACACTGCCCGCTCCGCCCGCTCGCGGGGGCGGTGATCCCCCGCCCTTTCGAGCAGAGCATCCGGAAGATCCGCCACGAACCGGCTCGGCCGGGCCGGACCGCCATCGCCCGTGTAGCCGCCTCGCCGCTCGTGCGCCCAGGCGAGGAGCAGGTGCGCCTTCGCCCGCGTGATCCCGACGTAGAGAAGCCTTCGCTCCTCCTCCAGGGATTCGGGCGTGTCCACCGAGCGCCCGTGCGGGAGGAGTCCTTCCTGCACCCCGGCGATCGCCACCGCACGGAACTCGAGCCCCTTGGCCGCGTGGAGCGTCATCAGGGAGAGCTTTCCGCCCGCCGTCTCCATCTCGTCCGCCTCCCCGGCGAGGGCCATCTCCTCAAGAAAACGCGCGAGCCCGTCCCGGCTCCCGGGGTCAATTCCCTCCTCCTCGCGGATGCG
>JAQBZT010000044.1 GCA_027622355.1 bacterium
GCTGCGCTTCGCGATCCGCGAGGGCGGCCGCACGGTGGGCGCCGGCGTCGTCACCGAAGTCATCGAATAAGAAGGTTTGAGGTAAGGGTACCAACCCCCTTGCCGGTGTTCCGCAGGCCAGTGGCTCAATTGGTAGAGCACCGGACTCCAAATCCGGCGGTTGGGGGTTCGAGTCCCTCCTGGCCTGCCAAATAATGATTGCGGCGGCGGACCCGGAATGCGGGGCGGCCTCTTTTTGAAGTTTGAAGGAGATACATCGGTAATGGTGCTGCAATGGTTCCGGCAGGCCCGCGCGTTTCTTCAGGAAGTGCAGAACGAGGGGAAACGCGTCACCTGGCTCGGTCTGAAGATGACCGTGGCACAGACCGCTGTTGCGCTGGTGTTTGTTTTTATCGTCGCCCTCTATCTCGGTCTGGTGGATCTGGGGCTTTCGCGGCTCATTCATTACTTGCTGAAGCTGGACATCTGATCGGAGCAGCCCGCATGGCCATGCTGTGGTACGTGGTTCATACCTATTCGGGATTCGAGAACAAGGTTCGCCTGAACCTGCTGGAGCAGTTCAGGAACTCCGGCTTTGAGGATAAGCTGGGCGATATCGTCGTTCCCGTCGAACAGGTGGTCGAGATGAAGGGCGGGAAGAAGCGGACCAGCTCGCGGAAGTTCTTCCCCGGCTATATCCTCATCAACATGGACTGCGACGAGGAGTCCTGGTATCTGGTGAAGAACACGCCCAAGGTGACGGGTTTCCTGGGTGGGACCTCGCCGGCGCCCCTGAGCGAGGCCGAGGTCGAAAATGTGGTCAAGCAGATGCGCGGCGAGGCCGAAAAGCCCAAGCGCAAGGTTGAATTTGAAAGGGGCGAAAACGTCCGCGTGGTGGAGGGTCCCTTTGTAAACTTCACCGGGGTGATCGAGGAAGTGCACCCCGATCGCGGAAAGCTCAAGGTGATGGTCAGCATTTTCGGGCGAACCACCCCGGTGGAACTCGAAATGCTTCAGGTGGAAAAGGTATAGCAGGGAGGGCGCGGCCCGCGGGGCCGACGAGAGGGAAAAATGGCGAAAAAAGAAGTGGTCGGTCTCATCAAGCTTCAGATTCCGGCGGGACAGGCGAACCCGGCGCCGCCGGTCGGGCCCGCGCTGGGTCAGCACGGCGTCAACATCATGGAGTTCTGCAAGGCGTTCAACGCCCAGACCCAGGGCCAGGAAGGGATGATCGTTCCGGTCGTGCTCAGCGTTTACTCCGACCGCAGCTTCACTTTCATCATGAAAAGCCCTCCCGCCGCGATTCTCCTCAAGAAGGCGGCGGGACTGGCCAAGGGCTCCGGCGAGACCGGACGGACGGGGGTCGGCTCCGTCACGCGCAAGCAGATTGAAGAGATCGTCGAGATCAAGAAGAAAGATCTGAACGCCTCGGGCTTGGAGGCGGCGGTCCGCATCATCGCGGGCACGGCGCGCAGCATGGGCATCGAGGTGAAGGACTAGAAAAGCGGGCATGTGGGAGGCGCCCCGCGGGTGTTCGCGGCGAGCCGGTGGAACCACGAAACAGAGGAGTAAACGTATGGCAAAACACGGGAAGCGGTACAAAGACGCCCGGGAGAAGGTGGACCGGGACAAGGTGTACCCGCTCGATGAGGCGGTCGGCCTCATCAAGGAGATGGCCTCGGTCAAGTTCGACGAGACGGTGGAGATCTCCGCCAAGCTGGGCGTCGACCCCCGGCACGCGGATCAGATGGTCCGGGGAAGCGTCGTACTTCCGAACGGTATCGGGAAGAACCAGGTGGTCATCGCCTTTGCAAAGGGCGACAAGGCCCGCGAGGCCCAGGAGGCCGGCGCCGACGTCGTGGGGGATGACGAACTCGCCGAGCGGATCCAGGGCGGTTGGATGGCGTTTGATCGCGTGGTGGCCACTCCCGATGTGATGGGGGTGGTGGGCAAGCTGGGGAAAATCCTGGGTCCCCGCGGTCTGATGCCCAACCCCAAGTCGGGAACGGTTTCCTTCGACATGGCGCGCGTGATCAAGGAGATCAAGGCGGGAAAGGTCGAGTACCGTGTCGACAAGGCGGGCATCATCCACGCCGCGATCGGCAAGGCCAGCTTTGAGCAAAATGCGCTTTCGGAGAATCTGATGGCGGTGGTGGACGCGCTGATGCGGGCTAAGCCCTCCTCCAGCAAGGGCGTCTATTTCCGCGGTCTCACGGTGTCGAGCACGATGAGCCCCGGGGTCAAGGTAGACCACCAGGCTCTCCTTGCGTCTTTGAAATAGGGGGTTTCCGAGATGTCAGTGGTAGCAGAAACCAAGGGAAGACTGGCGACCGGCAGAGCGCCCCGCGAGAACAAGGTCAAGGCCGTCGAGGAACTCCAGAAGCGTATCTCGGAGGCCTCGATCCTTGTGCTCTTCGACTACCGGGGTCTCAGTGTGTCGCAAATGACCGAGCTGCGAAGGCAATTGCGCGAGGCGGGGGTCGAGCTCTCGGTCGTGAAAAACACACTGGTCAGCCGGGCGCTCGGGGGCACACCCAACGAAGTGCTCCGGGAGAAGCTGACCGGTCCCATTTCGATTGCGACGGCCGTGGGTGACCCGACGGTGCCCGCCCGGGTGCTGAACGATTTCCTGAAGGGGCTTTCAGCGGGCGAGATCAGAGGGGGCGCGCTGGAGGGGGAATTCCTGGATCCAGCTAAAATCAAAGAGTTAGCGATGCTTCCCTCGCGCGAGGTTCTCCTCTCCCAGATGCTGGGGGCGATGGAGGCGACCGTGGCCGGGCTGCCGCGGGTCCTCAACGCGATCATACTAAAGCTACTCTACGGATTGCAGGCGATTGCAAAAGAAAAAGAAAACGTGGCATAATACTCGTTTACCCCATCATGGGGGAATTTGCGCTTTCAAATGCGCTCCGGGGCCGATGAGGCGTGGCGGGGCGCGAACGTGAGAAGGGGTTCAAGGTGGCGACCAAAGAAGACGTTCTCTCCTTCATTGAAAACATGTCTGTTCTCGATCTGAGTCATTTCGTCAAAGAGCTCGAGGAAAAGTTCGGGGTCTCTGCGGCGGCGCCCGTGGCCATGGCCGGTATGATGCTTGCTGGCGATGGTGCGGTGGCCGAGGAGCAGACCGAATTCAAGGTCACGCTCAAGGCGGCGGGCGCCGAGAAGATCAAGGTGATCAAAGCCATCCGCGAGATCACGAGCTTGGGCCTCAAGGAAGCGAAAGAACTCGTGGACAGTTCCCCGAGTACCGTCCGTGAGGGAGTCAGCAAGGAAGAGGCCGGGGAGCTTGAAAAGAAACTCAAGGATGCCGGAGCGGAGGTGGAAGTTTCGTAAGGTTCGCCCGAATCGGTGGTTGGTTGTAAGGGCGGGAGTTTTCCCCGCTGTCCCTGAAAACACCAAACCCTTTCGAGGTGAGCCATGAGAACGAAACAAGTAGAGAATGGCCGCCGAATCCGCGAGGATTTTTCCGTTATCCCTTCGGTCATCGATATTCCAAATCTCATTGATATCCAGCTGTCTTCCTACGAGCGTTTCCTGCAGTGGGAAGTGCGGACAGACGAGCGTCGCCAAGACGAGGGACTCGAGGGCGTCTTTCAGAGCGTTTTCCCGATTACCGACAACGCTGCGACGGCCGAGCTCGAGTACCTCGGCTACGAGATCGGCATCTGGGAGACGAGCGGCGGCACCGAGTACGAAGGACTCGGTGGCCCCGGCGTCCGCGACGAAAAGGGAAACGAGGTTTTTTGCCGCCAGAAGCATGAGGCTGACGAGTGCCGCCAGCGCGGTATGACTTTCGTGGCGCCTCTTCGCGTCCTGCTCCGCCTGACCACCTATGAGAAGGACGAGGAAACCAAAGAGCGCCGCGTCAAAGAGGTGAAGGAGCAGAAGGTCTATCTGGGCGAAATCCCGCTGATGACCGAAAACGGCACCTTCATCATCAACGGCACCGAGCGGGTGGTGGTGAGTCAGATGCACCGCTCGCCGGGCGCCTTCTTCAGCGCCGACAAGACAAAGTCATCGGGCAGGCCCGCCTTCACGGCGCGGCTCATCCCCTACCGCGGCAGCTGGCTCGACTTCGAGTTTGACACGAAAGAACTCCTCTATGTGCGGGTCGATCGGCGCCGGAAGCTGCAGGTGACGGTGCTGCTGCGCGCCTTCGGCCTCTCGAAGGACGACATTCTCAATTCCTTCTACCAGAGCGAAGAGATTTTTTACGACGAGAAGCGCAAGTCGTTCTACAAAAAGATCACCGAACTCATGGTTAACCAGCGCATCCTCGAGGACATCACCCTCCCGAAAACAGGCGAGCTGGTCCTCAAGGCGGGCCGGAAGTTCACCCGCGCCGCCTTGCGCAAGCTCCAGTCGGCCGGGATTGAAATCCTCGACCTGAAGGACGAGGAGGTCGTCGGCGGCATCATCGCCCAGCCGATCGCCGCGCCCGAGACAGGGGAGGTGCTCTTCGACACGAATACGGAGATCACCGCCGATGTGCTGGCCGACCTGCGGGAGAAGAAGATCGGCGTCATCCCCCTTCTTTACGTTTCAGGCGTCGGTGCCGACCGGACCATCCGGGACACCCTGACGGGGGACAAGTGCGACACCCCTGAGGAAGCGCTCGTGGAGATCTACAAGCGCCTCCGGCCGGGTGATCCGCCGACCAGGGACACCGCCCGCAATCTTTTTGAAAATCTCTTCTTCAACTCCAAGCGCTACGACCTCTCGCGGATCGGGCGCCTGAAGCTCAACACGAAGCTGGGCCTCAACCTTCCGCTCGATCAGCGGACCCTGACGGTGGACGATGTCATCGCCGTTGTGCGCTACATCATCGAGCTGCGCCACGGCCAGGGCTCGGTGGACGACATCGATCACCTGGGAAACCGCCGCGTCCGATCGGTGGGCGAGTTGCTCGAGAGCCAGTTCCGCGTGGGTCTTGTGCGAATGGAGCGGGCCATCCGCGAGCGCCTCTCCATCCAGGACATGGAAACGCTTTCGATCCGCGACCTCATCAACTCGAAGATGATCACTGCGGCCATCAAGGAGTTCTTCGGCTCGAGCCAGCTCAGCCAGTTCATGGATCAGACGAACCCGCTCTCGGAGATCACCCACAAGCGGCGCCTCTCGGCCCTCGGACCGGGCGGGTTGACGCGCGATCGGGCGGGATTCGAAGTGCGCGACGTGCACCCCACCCACTACGGGCGGATCTGCCCCATCGAGACGCCCGAGGGACCGAACATCGGCCTCATCGCCAGCCTCTCGACCTACGCGCGGGTGAACGAGTACGGGTTCATCGAAACCCCCTGCCGCAAGGTGGTGAACGGGCGTGTCAGCGAGGAATTCGAGTTTCTCTCGGCCATTGACGAGGACAAGTACAAGATCGCCCAGGCGAACGCTCTGGTGGACGAAAAAGGCAATCTCGTCAACGAGATGATCTCGGCCCGCACGAGCGGGGAGTTCGTCATGATCCCGCGGGATCAGGTTGACTACATGGACGTTTCGCCGAAACAGCTGGTCAGCGTGGCCACCTCGCTGATCCCCTTCCTGGAGAACGACGACGCCAACCGTGCCCTCATGGGCTCGAACATGCAGCGTCAGGCGGTTCCTCTTCTCCGGACCGAGGCGCCCTACGTCGGAACAGGGATGGAAGCGGTGGCGGCGCGCGATTCGGGCGCGGTCGTCCTCTCCCAGTGCGATGGCGAGGTGGTCAGCGTGGATGCCACCCGCATCGTGGTGCGCGCCGACAAGGCCGAGTTGAACGGCCGCGACCCGGGCGTTTACATCCACAACCTGGTCAAATACCGCCGCTCGAACCAGAACACCTGCATCAACCAGAAGCCCATCGTGTCCCCTGGGGAGAAGGTGAAAAAGGGCGAGGTGATTTCGGACGGGTTCTCGACCGACATGGGCGAGCTGGCCCTCGGCCGGAACATGCTTGTCGCCTTCATGCCCTGGAACGGCTACAACTTCGAGGACGCGATCGTCATCTCCGAGAAGGCAGTCAAGGAAGACATCTTCACCTCGATCCACATCGAGGAGTTCGAGATTGAGGCCCGCGACACCAAGCAGGGCCCCGAGGAAGTGACGCGCGACATCCCGAACCAGAGCGAAGACGCCCTTCGCCATCTCGACGAGAGCGGCATCTCCCATATCGGCGCCCGCGTGGATCCGGGCGATATTCTCGTCGGGCGCATCACCCCGAAGGGGGAGACGCAGCTCAGCCCCGAGGAAAAACTCCTCCGCGCCATCTTCGGCGAAAAGGCCGGCGACGTGCGGGATTCCTCCCTCAGATTGCCCCCCGGCGTCGAGGGGACGGTTGTCGAGGTACGCGTTTTTACGCGGCGCGGCTTGAAGAAAGACGATCGCACCATGGAGATCGAAGAGGCCGAGATTGCGCGGCTTGAGAAAGACTACGGCGATGAGATTCGCATCCTCCGCGAGGAGTGCAACGGCCGCATTCGGGGCATCTACGCCGGTCAGAGCGTCTCGGACAAGGTAGCCGACCCCGAATCGGGAGAGGTCCTCGCATCCAAGGGCCAGGCCCTCTCTGCCGCGGCGCTGTCGAAATTCAGCGGGGAGAGCCTTCTCGGCCTTCCCGTGCCGAAGGAAGCGGCCGGGCCGGCCAAGGAGATTTTCACCCGCACCGGGGAGCAGGTTCGCCTGCTCGAGTCGATCTGCGAGGAGAAGGTGAACAAGATCCAGCGCGGCGACGAGCTTTCCCCGGGCGTTCTTAAGATGGTGAAAGTCTACGTCGCCATGAAGCGGAAACTCCAGGTGGGCGACAAAATGGCCGGCCGCCACGGCAACAAGGGCGTGGTCTCCATCATCGTTCCCGAAGAGGACATGCCCTATACCGAGGACGGCACACCCATCGAGATTATTCTGAATCCGCTCGGCGTTCCCTCGCGGATGAACGTGGGACAGATCCTCGAGACGAACCTGGGATGGGCCGGGAAAGCGCTTGGCCGGCATTTCGCAACACCGGTCTTCGATGGGGCCACCGAGGAGGACATCCTCGAGTTGACCAAAGAGGCGAACCTTCCCCCCTACGGGAAGACGCTTCTGCGCGATGGCCGCTCCGGCCAGCCCTTCGAGCAGCGCGTGACGGTGGGCGTGATTTACATACTCAAGCTCCACCATTTGGTGGACGACAAGATTCACGCACGCTCGACGGGCCCCTATTCGCTTGTGACGCAGCAGCCGCTGGGCGGAAAGGCCCAGTTCGGCGGCCAGCGCCTGGGAGAGATGGAGGTCTGGGCGCTCGAGGCCTACGGCGCCGCCAAGACGCTGCAGGAGATCCTCACCGTCAAGAGCGACGATGTGCAGGGCCGCTCCCGGATGTACGAAGCCATCGTCAAGGGAGAGAGCATGCTCGAGGCGAGTCTGCCCGAGTCCTTTAATGTGCTCATGAAAGAGTTGCAGTCGCTGGCGCTGGACGTGGAGCTCATTGAGAGCGGCGAGGCGCCCCACTAGGTGTCATCTCTCCCGGGCGGTTGTCCCGTCCGGGATTTACGAATCGAATATCGCAGGATTCATCGCCTTGGATTCAAGGAGGGGCCGCATTGGAAAGCATCCTCAACCTTTTTGAGAAGCCCAAAGACCCCATTTCTTTCGACGCCATCCGGATCCGCATCGCCTCCCCGCATACGATCCGCTCCTGGTCGTCGGGAGAGGTGAAGAAGCCGGAGACGATCAACTACCGCACCTTCAAGCCCGAGCGCGACGGTCTGTTCTGCGCCGTGATCTTCGGGCCGGTGAAGGATTTTGAGTGCCTGTGCGGAAAGTACAAGCGTGCGAAGTACCGGGGCATCGTTTGCGAGAAGTGCGGCGTCGAGGTCATCTCCTCGAAGATCCGGCGTGAGCGGCTCGGCCACATCGAGCTCGTCAGCCCGGTGTCGCACGTGTGGTTCTTCAAGGGACTTCCGAGCCGGATCGGCAATCTGCTCGACATGACGCTCCGTGAGCTCGAGCGGATTCTCTATTTCGAGAACTATGTGGTCCTCGATCCGGGGAGTACCGGACTGAAGAGTTTCGAGTTGATCACCGAGGAGCAGCACCGGCAGCTGATGGTCGAATTCGACGAGGACGAGTTCAAGATCGGCATCGGCGCTGAGGCGATCCGCGAGATGCTCATCAGCATCGATCTCGACACGCTCTCGATTCAGCTCAAAGAGGATATCCGGGGCACCTCGAACGTCCAGAAGCGCCGCAAGCTGATCAAGCGCCTCAAGGTGGTAGACGCCTTCCGGAATTCGGGCAACCGGCCGGAGTGGATGATTCTCGAGGTGGTCCCCGTGCTGCCGCCCGAGCTTCGCCCGCTCGTCCCGCTCGACGGCGGCCGCTTCGCGACGAGCGATTTGAACGATCTCTACCGCCGGGTGATTAACCGGAACAACCGCCTGATGCGCCTCCAGGAACTCAAGGCGCCCGACATCATCATCCGCAACGAGAAGCGGATGCTGCAGGAGTCGGTGGACGCCCTCTTCGACAACGGGCGCCGGGGGCGTCTGCTCCGCGGCCCGAACCGGCGGCCGCTGAAGAGCCTCTCCGACATGCTCAAGGGCAAGCAGGGGCGCTTCCGCCAGAACCTGCTCGGAAAGCGGGTGGACTACTCGGGCCGTTCGGTCATCGTCGTGGGCCCGGAGCTGAGCTTCCACGAGTGCGGGCTTCCCAAGAAGATGGCGCTCGAGCTGTTCAAGCCCTTCATCTACAGCCGGCTGGAGGAGCGGGGCCTTGTCGCTACCGTCAAGGCGGCCAAGAAAATGGTCGAGGAGGAGCGCCCCGAGGTCTGGGACATCCTCGAGGAGGTGGTGAAGAACCATCCGGTCATGCTCAACCGCGCGCCCACGCTGCACCGTCTGGGGATGCAGGCCTTCATGCCGCGCCTCGTAGAAGGCAAGGCGATTCGCGTACACCCGCTCGTGTGCGCCGCCTTCAACGCGGACTTCGACGGCGATCAGATGGCGGTCCACGTGCCGCTCTCGATCGAGGCGGTCGAGGAGACGCGGGTGCTCATGCTCTCGGCGAACAACATCCTCTCGCCCGCCAACGGAATGCCGCTCGCGGTTCCGAGCCAGGACATCATTCTGGGCTGCTACTACCTGACCAAGCCCCGTGGCAAATCCAAGGGCGAGGGGAGCGTATTTGCCTCCCCGGGCGAGGTGCGGGTTGCCTACGATCAGGAAGAGGTCGGCCTTCAGGCGCGCATCCGCGTGCGTGTGGACGGCGATTTGGTGGAAACGACCGTGGGCCGCGTGCTTTTGTTCGACACTTTGCCCGCGGGCGTTCCCTTCGAGGGGGCCAACCGGGTGATGGACAAGAAGGCCCTGACGCGCCTGGTGGCGTCCTGCTACCGCCTGTGCGGAAGGGCCAAGACGGTTCGTTTCCTCGACGCACTGAAAGATCTCGGCTTCGAGCATGCGACCCAGGCGGGGATCTCGATTTCGATCGACGACATGAAGATTCCCGCCGGGAAGCCGAGTCTCACCGAGCGGGCGCGCCATGAAGTCATGGATGTCGAGAAAGAGTACCGCGACGGCCTGATCACCGACGGCGAGCGCTACAACAAGATCATCGACATCTGGTCCCATGTGACGGAAGAGGTGGCCGGGGCGATGTTCAAGACCCTCCAGGCCGAGGACGAGGCCGTCATGGAAGGGAAGGCGGTCCCGGTGGAAGGCTCCTCGAACTGGAGCGAGTCGCTCGACTTCAACCCCATCTACATCATGGCCGACTCGGGTGCGCGCGGCAGCAACGCGCAGCTCCGCCAGCTGGGCGGCATGCGGGGCCTGATGGCGAAGCCCTCGGGCGAGATCATCGAAACCCCCATCACGGCGAACTTTCGCGAAGGTCTTTCGGTGCTGCAGTACTTCATCTCCACCCACGGCGCCCGCAAGGGCCTTGCAGATACGGCCCTCAAAACCGCCAACAGCGGATACCTGACGCGCCGGCTCGTGGACGTGGCCCAGGACATCATGATCATCGAAGAGAACTGCAGCACGATGAACGGAATCGAGATGACGGCGCTGATCGAGGGTGGCGAGATCATTCAGGCGCTCGGAGAGCGCATCCTCGGCCGCATCGCCCTTCAGGATATCAAGGATCCCTTCACGGGCGAAGTGCTTTGCAAGCCCGGTGAGGAGATCAACGAGGAAAAGGTCGTAATCCTGGAGAACGCCGGCGTCGAGCGGGTGATGATTCGCTCGGCGTTGACCTGTGAAACACGCAACGGCGTCTGCGGCAAGTGCTACGGTCGGAACCTCTCGAACGGAAGGATTATCGAAGTGGGCGAGGCGATTGGCGTTATCGCGGCCCAGTCCATCGGCGAGCCGGGCACCCAGCTCACGATGCGGACCTTCCACATCGGCGGAACCGCGACCCGGGCTGCGGAGCAGAGCACCGTCGAGGCCAAGCGGCCGGGGTTCGTCAAGTACTTCGACCTGCGTACCATCACGAACAACGCCGGCGATATCGTCGTAATGAACCGGAACGGCCAGATCGCGATCTGCGACGAGACGGGCCGCGAGCGCGAACGCTACCCTGTCGTTTACGGCGCAGTGCTGAAGGCGAAAAACGGCGCGAAGGTCGAAGAGGGAGAAAAGCTCCTCGAATGGGACCCCTACACCTTTTCCATCATGGCCGATCAGGGAGGCGCCGTCTCCCTGATGGATGTGATCGAGGGTGTCACGATGCAGGAGGAGATCGACGAGGTCACCGGCCTCTCCCGGCGCGTGATTCTCGATTCGATTGATGAAAAGCGCCAGCCCCGCGTCGCGCTGATGAGCGATTCGGGCGAATTGCGCGGGTCTTTCCCGCTTCCGGCGGGCGCGCAGCTGACGGTGAACGAGGGCGCACAGATCTCGGCCGGAGACGTTATTTTCAAGATCGCCCGCGAAACCTCCAAGACGAAGGACATCACGGGCGGCCTTCCGCGCGTGGCCGAACTCTTCGAGGCGCGCAAGCCGAAGGAGAACGCCATCATCTCCGAGATCAACGGGTTGGTGAAGTTCGGCGGACTGGTCAAGGGCCAGCGGCAGATCCTTGTGATTTCCGATGAGGGGGACGAGCGCGAATATCTGATCCCGCGCGGAAAACACGTCAACGTCCAGGAAGGCGATCGCGTGCGGGTGGGCGAGCCCCTGATGGATGGCGCGGTCAACCCCCACGACATTCTCGCCGTCCTCGGCGAGCGGGAGCTTCAGAGCTACCTCGTCAACGAGGTGCAGGAGGTCTACCGGCTTCAGGGCGTGAACATCAACGACAAGCACATCGAGATCATCGTCCGTCAGATGCTGCGGCGGCTGGAGGTAGTCGAACCGGGCGACACCGATCTGGTGGTCGGAGAGCAGGTGACACGCGAAACCTTCCAGTGGGCCAACAAGGAAGCTTCGCTCGAGGGGAAAACTCCGGCGACGGCGCGGCCGATCCTGCTTGGAATCACGCGGGCTTCCCTCTCGACGGACAGCTTTATCTCGGCGGCCTCGTTCCAGGAGACCACCCGCGTGCTGACCCAGGCTGCGGTATCCGGCAAGGTGGATTATCTGCGGGGCCTGAAGGAAAACGTGATCATGGGACGGCTCATCCCGGCGGGCACCGGCGCGAGTCGCTACCAGCAGGTGGAACTGCTCTCGCCCGAGGTCGAGTTGGCGTCCGCGGTCGAGGACGCGCCGGTCATGGCGGATGATGAAGATGACTTCGCCGACAACCTGGCAGAGCCGGAAACGGTTGGGGTGAAAAAGAGCGGGGAAGACCTGGCAGAGCCGGAATCGGCTGGGGCGGAAAAGAGCGAGGAAGTGGCCTCTGAATAGTCGCTGAAATTCGGGGGTTTTCTAGGGTAGCCGGGCTTGACAACCCTTGGGGTTTGCTTATAATCCCCTCCTTTCGCGGGAAAAGGCGCTTTTTGGGGCGCCCACCCCTCGCGGCAAAAGATTGAAAGTAAATGTGTTATCCGGTTGCCGGAATTTTGCACCGGCAGCGGATGAGCAAAAGATTCGGTCCCGAGGCCGCTGAACGGCCAATGTGGCCGCCCGGCGTGGTTCGGGTGCGAATTTTTGCTGCTTTTTTTTGCCGTTTTTTTTGCCGTTTTTTGAAGTGCCGGAGGACAAGGTGCCGACGATTAATCAGCTGATCCGGAAGGGGCGCAAGCGCGTGCGCGCGAAGACCGACAGCCCGGCGCTTCGCTCGTGCCCCCAGAAGCGCGGCGTTTGCGTCCGCGTCTACACGACCACGCCGAAGAAGCCGAACTCGGCCCTGCGGAAGGTGGCGCGCGTGCGGCTCACGAACGGAATGGAGGTCACCACCTACATCCCCGGCGAAGGGCACAACCTTCAGGAGCACTCCATCGTGCTGATCCGGGGTGGACGAGTGAAGGATCTGCCGGGTGTCCGCTACCACGTGGTGCGCGGAACATTGGATACCGTCGGCGTGGAAGCAAGGCGTCAGGGGCGCTCGAAGTACGGCGCCAAGAGACCCAAGTAGCTTTAAGGGCTGGAACAGAGGACGAGCCAAATGTCCAGAAGGCAGCGGGTAAACAAAAGACAGGTGCTGCCCGATCCGAAATTCAAGGATCGGCTGGTGGCCAAGTTCATCAATAACCTCATGTTCGAGGGCAAGAAGAGCATCGCCGAGCGCGTTTTTTATGAGGCGTTGAACATGGTGGAAGACAAGATGAAAGAAGACCCGCTCAAGGTGTTCAAGCGGGCGATCGACAACGTCAAACCCGCGCTGGAGGTCCGCTCCCGCCGCGTGGGCGGCGCGACCTATCAGGTGCCTGTCGAGGTTCGGCCCGATCGCCGGACCGCTCTGAGCATTCGGTGGATGATACAGAATGCCCGCGAGCGCGACCGGCGGATCACACTGGGGCTCGCCGCGGAGATCATAGATGCCGCCAACAACACCGGTGGCGCCGTACGCGTCCGGGAGAATACCCACCGGATGGCGGATGCCAATAAGGCGTTTGCACACTATCGCTGGTAGTTTCGTCTGAGAGGAAGGATTCACCGTGCCGAGGAAGATCGCACTCGAGAAGATTCGCAATATCGGCATCATGGCGCACATTGATGCCGGCAAGACCACCACGACCGAGCGAATCCTCTACTACACGGGCCGTACCCACAAGATGGGCGAGGTGCACGAAGGCGCCGCCACGATGGACTGGATGGCGCAGGAGCAGGAGCGCGGCATCACCATCACATCGGCGGCGACCACCTGCGAGTGGAACGGCCACATCATCAATATCATCGATACGACGGGCCATGTGGATTTC
>JAQBZT010000045.1 GCA_027622355.1 bacterium
CGCCTCCTTCCGCTGGCTTGGGGAGACGCCGTGCACTGTGCGGAGACGGAAGCCGGCGGCGAGGGATTCTGCCGCGCGCGATTTTTTCCCGGCCGGCACCAGCGTCACGAGGGTATCCCAGTTCCGCTCCCCCTCCCGGAGCAGGGCGGGGGCCAGCACTCTTTTCCAGGGATCGAAGCGGCCGCGCGTGTGGCTTCCCTCGAAGGCGAAGCCCCGGCCGTCGGGAAGGCGAAGGAAGAACGCGTCCACCCGCCCGGCGGCGGGCAGCGAGAGCGAGAGCCGGTGCGCCGGGGCGATGGCGGGGGGATAGGCCGCCCAGAGGATCGGGAGCACAAACACCGCGGCCCCCAACCATCCGAGGCGGCGCAGCCGCTTGCCCCTCGCTCCCAGCGCCGCGGCGAGGAGGAGAAGATAGCCCGCGGACAGGGTGGGGTGAGCGGGCGGGACCGTGATGACGCCGCCGGGAATCGCGCCCGCCCCCTCGGCCACGCGGAGCATCCCTTCGGCCATCAGGCGGAGCGGAAAGGCGAAGACGGCGAGCACCTGGTTTGCGGATTCTGTGAAGGCCGAGAGCGCCGCCGCGATGCCCGAGGCGACGAACGTCCAGGGAACGGCGATGGAAGCGATGGGGATCAGCAGAAGATTCGAGAAAAGTCCGGCCGGGTGAATCTCATGGAAGTGCCAGATCGTCAGCGGAAGAAGCGCGAGCAGGATCACGACCTGGAGGATGACGAGTTGGAGAAATCGGATTCGCCACCAGGCCGCCTGCCAGATGCGGCTCTCGGGCGGCGGGGCCGGCAGCCGGGGCGCCACCAACAGGATCGCGCCGACCGCGAGAAAGGAGAGTTGAAAACCGGCGTCCCAGAGAGATCCGGGCTCCGCGAGGAGAAGGATGAGGGCCGCCAGGGTGAGGGTATGAATCGGCCCGCTCGGCCGTTCCATGATCCGCCCGCACAGGTAGGCCACGACCATGATGGCGGCCCGGATGGTGGAGACCCGGGCGCCCGTCATGAGGGCGAAGAGGACAACGACCGGGATGGTGCAGATGGCGGCTGCCTTTGTGGGGGTGATGACCGCCGGATGGGTGGGGAAGAGGCCGGGGGGGAGCCTTCTGAAGATGGCGTGGAGGAAAAAGAAGAAAAACGCCGAAATGAATCCCACGTGCAGACCGCTGATGGCCAGCAGGTGCATGGCGCCCGCCCGCTGGAAGGACTCCCGGAGATCGGGCGGAATCTGCTCGCGCGTGCCGAGGGCCATGGCCTCCATAAGGCGTGCCGCGGGGGCCGGAAGGGTGTTCCGCAAAAAATCCCGCATCCGGTCGCGGACCCGGAACAGGGCTCGGCGCCAGGAAAAGCCCGCGGGCCGCTCCAGCAGCTCCAGCGCGTCGGGAGAGATGTAGCCGGTGGCGTGAACGCCGCGGAGCCTGAGGAATTCCCGGTAGTCGAACCCGCCGGGGTTTTTGTCGCGCACGGGCGCCTGGAGGCGCGCGCGGCGGACGAGGATGCGATCGCCCGGGTGGAAGCGCTGACGGGGAACTCCCGCGAGCGTCAGGCGCACCGTTCCCTTGACGGGGACTTCGACCCCCCGGACGAAGAGCCGTTCTGCCGCGATGTCCATCCGTGCGCGCTTGTAGGGAATCCCCTCCCGCGTCTCAACCGGAGCACTCAGGCGGCCGATCAGGTTGACGCGCGGAAAGGGGATGCGCGCGAGAAGATGGTGTGAGGGAACGGCGGCGCGGTACAGTTCGGGCACAGCCGCTGCCGCCAGCAGGCCGGCCGCCAGAAGCGCGGCCCCCCGGAAGCCGATCGGGCGCCATGCCCTGTGGAGGATGGCCGCGAGTCCCAAGACAAGCGCCGCGGCCAGCAGCGGAAGAGCGGCGGGCGATTCAAAGAGAAGGCCCGCCACCAGAAGGCCGCCCGTGTACCCGGCCGTGAAGATGAACAGAGGTTCTCTGGCCCATGCCTTCATGAGAAAGGTTCCTTGCCGTCACCGGAGTGTTGCTGGCGGCATTATGCCACCGAAGATGGCCGGTGAGTGATTTCCGCGGGAAATGCTTGAGGGCCCGTGGGGGCCGTGGTAGGCTCGCGCTCGCCGGTGCTTGGGCTTTCGGTCCGGCGGCCCGTTCTGCTCCGCTTTTTCACGCAATACCCGTTCGGGAGGAGAAAATTTGAGCGCGCTTCTCGCCGCCGGACGCACCCACTCTTGCGGCGATCTCCGGGCCGGGGACGTGGACCGCGAGGTGGTGCTGATGGGCTGGGCCCAGACACGCCGGGATCACGGCGGGCTCATTTTCATCGACTTGCGCGATCGCTACGGCATCACCCAGGTGGTGGCCGATCCCTCCTACAGCGAGGCGGCCCACCAGCTCGCCGGGCAGGTCCGCTCGGAATGGGTGCTGGCCATCCGGGGGAAGGTGATCCTCCGGCCCGAGGGGATGGCCAACCCGAACCTGGAGACGGGGAAGATCGAGGTCCGCATCACCGCGCTCGAGGTGCTCAGCGAGGCGAAAACCCCGCCCTTCCAGATCGAAGAGAATTCTGATGCGAGCGAGGCGCTCCGCCTGCAGTACCGCTACCTCGACCTTCGGCGCGCTCCTCTCCAGCAGAACTTTTTTCTCCGCCACCGGGTCAGCCAGACGGTGCGGAACTATCTTTCGGGCGAGAAATTCGTCGAGATCGAAACCCCCGTCCTGACGAAGAGCACCCCCGAGGGCGCCCGCGATTACCTTGGTGCCGAGCCGCGTGCAGCAGGGCAGCTTCTTCGCCCTTCCGCAGAGCCCCCAGATGTTCAAGCAGATCCTGATGGTCTCGGGCTTCGATCGCTACTTTCAGATCGTCCGGTGCTTCCGCGACGAAGACCTGCGGGCCGACCGGCAGCCCGAGTTCACCCAGATCGACATTGAGTGCTCCTTCATGAACCGCGATTCGTTCTTCACGCTCATGGAAGGGCTGATGGTTTCGATCTGGAAGGAGGCGCTCGATGTCGATCTCGCGCCACCCTTCGAGAAAATGACCTATCCGGAGGCCATCAAACAATACGGCAGCGACCGTCCCGATCTGCGCTTCGGGATGAAGCTGGCGACGATCACTGATGTAGCGGCCGCGAGCGAGTTCCGGGTGTTCAAGGGCGCGATTGAAAAGGGCGGCGCCGCCCGTGCGATGGCGGCGCCGGGAATGGCCTCTGCCTCCCGGAAAGAGATTGACGACATCATCGCGCGCGCACAGGAACTCGGCGCGGGCGGCCTCGCCTGGGTGAAGTGCACTGAGGGTGGTTTCGAGTCGAACATCGCGAAATTCTTCCTCGAGGGCCAGCTGGAGGAGATCGCAAAGCGCGCGGGCGCGCGGCCGGGCGATCTGCTGATGATGGTGGCCGATGCCCCCAAGGTGAGCGCGTCGGTGCTCGGCCAGCTTCGCCGCGAGATCGGCGATGCACTGGGACTGCCGGAAAAATCCGGCGATCCCTTCCGATTCGTCTGGGTCGTGGATTTCCCCCTCCTGGAGTGGGACGAGGAGGAGAAGCGCCACTTCGCGCTTCATCATCCCTTCACGGCGCCCCTCGCCGAGGATATCCCCTTGTTCGACACCGAGCCTGCTGCGATACGCTCCCTCGCCTACGATCTGGTGCTCAACGGCGCGGAGATCGGCGGCGGGAGCCAGCGGATTCACCAGCGCGAGGTGCAGCAGAAGATGTTCCGGGCCCTCGGCTTGAATGAGGAGGAGGCACGGCGCCGCTTCGGCTTCTTCATGGAGGCGCTCGAGTACGGCACCCCGCCGCACGGGGGCATCGCCTTCGGCCTCGACCGCATCATGATGATCCTCACGGGCGCCCCCTCTATCCGGGATGTCATTGCATTTCCCAAGACGCAGAAAGCGGTCTGCCTGATGACCGGGGCGCCCTCTACGGTTGACCGCGCCCAACTTCGGGAACTGGGGCTGGGCGGCTCCGTTCCCCGGTGAGCGATTTCCCTTGAGCGGAAAAAAAAGAAAGCCAGAGCGAGCGCCGAAGCATCCCCCCCTGTCCGCCGAGAGCGGCCGGGAACTCGATCTCGCCGAAATTCTCGGGCGCGCTGAGGAGCCGGGGGCCGTCCCCGAGGGACACCGCTCGGGGTTCGTCTCCATCATCGGCCGCCCGAACATCGGCAAGTCCACACTCCTCAACCGCATCCTGGGCGAGAAGATCGCCATCGTCACCCGCAAGCCCGGCACGACCCGGCGGCGCCTTCTGGGCGTTCACACCACGGAGGCCGCGCAGATCGTTTTCTTCGACACCCCGGGGATTGAGCGGCCGACCTCGAAACTGGGCCGCTTTCTGCTGGAGGAGATAAAGGCGGCCTGCGTGGGGGCCGACCTGGTGCTCTTCATGACGGACGGGCGCGAGGAGGATGCCGATCTTCAGGCGCTCACGCTCCTCGATCAGTCGGGCGCGCCGCACTTCCTTCTGATCAACAAGATCGACGCCATGAAGCAGGAAAATCTTTTGCCGATGATCGAGCGTTTCTCCAGGGGAGGAAAGTTCGAGGAGTATGTCCCCATCTCCGCGCTCAAGGGGACGAATGTCGATCGGCTGCTGGAAACGGTGAGGAAACACCTGCCGGAGGGACCGCGTTATTTTCCGCCGGGGACGCTGAGCGATATCTCCGAGCAGCGGCTCATCGAGGAGTTCGTCCGCGAACAGGTCTACCGGCAGGTGCACGAGGAGGTGCCCTACGCCGTGGCGGTGCGCGTTCAGGAGATGGAGCGGGACGAGGAGACAGGTTTCCTCCGCGCCGAGGCGGTCATCTTCGTGGAGCGAAAGAGCCAGCGCGGCATCTTGGTGGGGAAGAGGGGCGAGCGCATCAAGGCGCTGGGGCAGGCCGCGCGGGCGGAAATCGAGGCGCGGCTGGGCGGACAGATGTTTCTGGGGCTTCAGGTGCGAATCAAGCCGAACTGGCGGCAGCTCGATGCTGCGCTCAAGGAACTCGGCTACGGGCCGGACTAGCGGTGGGGGCCGGTGAGGGCGTCCGGCTAGCGGACCTGGGCGCGGATGCGCTTCTTCCGGGCGGCCAGCATCTTTTTCTTGCGCTTGACGCTCGGCTTTTCGTAATACTCGCGCTTGCGGATTTCAGTGAGTACGCCGGACTTCTCGCATTGTTTCTTGAACGCTTTCAGCGCCCGATCGATGGATTCCCCTTCGTGGACCTTGATCCCTGGCATGTAGCGGTAACACCTCCTTCGTTGAGCCGTTATCCCCTGAAAATCGAGGGGAATGAAGCTATTTCATATCCATTGTGATTCGTCAAGTGTACGGATATCAATTTCGGGCATTATTCCTTAAAACGTAGGGAAAATCGAGCGGCGCCCGCCGCGCCGGAGAAGGGGAAAAAATGGCCATTTTTGCCAGCGAGGCGCTCGTATTCGGGGCCACCCCCTATTCGAACACGAGCCTCATCGTCACTCTCTTCACCCTGGAGGCGGGAAAGGTCCGCGTGGTGGCCAAGGGGGCGCGGGCCCCGAAGAGCCGTCTCGGCCCGACACTCGAGCCCCTGACCCATGTGGAGGCCGAATGGAGCTCCAGGGAGGGGGCGGAGCTCGGGACGCTGCGCAAGTGCGAGAGCCGGGCGCTCTTCCGCCGCCTCTGGAAGGAGCCCGAGGCCATGGCCCTGGGCTACCGCCTGCTCCAGACGATGGACCGGCTCTTCGGGATACACGAGGGAGAAGCGGCCCATTTCCGGCTGCTTTTGGCGGCGCTCCGCGCCATCGAGGCGGACGGTAAGAACCTGGCCAGCATCGAGGGGGTTTTTTTCATCATGCTGCTCGCGCGGGTGGGGCTCTCCCCCCGGCTGGGCTACTGCGATGATTGCCGGAAGAAGGCGGGGGCGGAGGCGGCGGTGCTCGACATCGCCGCGGGCGAGCTCCGGTGCCGAGATTGCCCCCGTCAAGTGGAGCAGGGGATGCGGCTCCGGCCCGGGGCGATTGCCACGATTGGGGCGGCGCTCGCCCAGCCGGAGGAGAAGCTGGCGGCAATTCGCATTCTTCCCTCCCTCCAGGATGAAGTCATCCGGGCCGGAAGGCGCTTCCTCGCCTTCCATTCGGGACATCCCTCGCTGTCTTTTCCCGGGCGGGACGCACCGGGAAGCGGGGATTGACGCAACCGGGGCGCCGGGGTAGGTAATCATTCCCGGGCCGGGGTTTTCGGCCCTCTGCCGCGTGAGGTTTTTGTGGTCCGCGAAGTTCTCCAGAAAATGATCGAGAAGGCTGTCGCCTCCGCGAGGGCGGGCGGTGCTCTCACGGCCGAGGAAATCCCCCCGATCATCCTCGAAAATCCACCGCGGGAGGATTTCGGGGATTATTCATGCAACCTGCCGCTCCTCCTCGCCAAGCCCGAGCGCAAGGCCCCCCTTGCCATTGCCGATGTGCTGAGGGCCCACCTTCCGCCGGCGGAGGAGATGCTTGCCGATGTGCAGGTGGCCAAGCCCGGCTTTTTGAATTTCTACCTGAAAACGGAATATCTGACGGACCGGCTCGGCGGTGTGCTCCGCGATCCGAAGGGTTTCGGAAGGAGCGATATGGGCGGCGGGGAGAAGATCCTCCTCGAGTATGTGAGCGCCAACCCGACCGGTCCGCTTCACATCGGGCACGGGCGGGGCGCCGCCGTGGGCGATGTCCTTGCGCGGATCCTCCGCTTCACCGGATTCGATGTGGACTGCGAGTACTACATCAACGATGCGGGCAATCAGATGGAGATGCTCGGCAAGTCCGCCTACTGCCGCTATCTCGAATCCAGGGGCGAGAAGGTGAAATTTCCCGAGGAGGGCTACCAGGGCGAGTACATTCGCGAGATTGCAAAATCGCCCGCCTATATCGAAGCGATAAGGGCCGCCGCCGGTACCCCCGCGGCCGAGATGTCCGCCTCGGTCCGGGAGACGGCGCGCATCATCCTCGAGGATATCCGCAGGAGCCTCGACGGCTTCCGGGTCCGCTTTGACCGATGGTTCAGCGAGAATTCCCTCTTTGCAGATGGCCGGGTCGAAAAGGCGATCGCCCGCCTTGAGGCAGCCTCGAAAATATATGAGGAAAGTGGTGCTAAATGGTTGAAATCAAAAGAATACGGTGATGAAAAAAATCGTGTCGTCGTCCGCGAGGATGGCCGCCCGACCTATCTGGCCTCCGACATCGCCTACCATCTGGAGAAGTTCGAGCGGGGCTATTCGAGGTGCATCAACATCTGGGGGGCGGACCATCACGGCTATCTGCCCCGGGTGCGTGCCGCGGTGGAGATGATGGGGTTTGATCCGAAGCGCCTCGAGGTGCTCTTCGTCCAGTTCGTCAGCCTTCGGCGGGGCGGAAATCCTGTGCAGATGAGCACGCGCTCGGGCCAGTTCGAGGAACTCTCCACCGTGGTGGACGAGGTGGGGGTGGATGCGGCGCGGTTTTTCTTTCTGATGCGGAGCGTGGACACGACGCTCGAGTTCGACCTCGATCTGGCGAAGGAGCAGTCGAGCGAAAACCCGGTGTACTACGTGCAGTACGGCCATGCGCGGACCTGCAGCCTCTTCCGCCAGGCGGCGGAACAGGGCGTCTCCCTTGAGGGGATGGACGCGGTTCCCTCCGGTGGGCTCAAGCTTCCCGAGGAGCATCAGCTGGCCAAGGCGATTCTGGAATGGCCCGAGGTGATCCGGATGGCGGCCGAGCGCCGCGAACCCCACCGGCTGACCTTTGCCCTCATGGCACTCGCCAAGCAGTTCCACGCCTACTATAATCGCCACCGTGTGCTGACAGACGATCCGACTGTCACCCGCGCCCGACTTTGCCTCGCGCGGTGCGTCCAGAGCGTCCTGGCCTGCGGGCTGGCCCTGCTGGGGGTCGCAGCACCCGAAAAGATGTAGGCTCTCTTCCGCCCTTGGACAGCCGATACCATGCCTTCAGGGCCGAAAGCCCACCCCGGTTCCGGGGGGCGCGTCTACCAGGTCGCTTTCACGAAGATGCAGCTGGCCCTGCTGATCGTCGGTGCCGGGGCGCTGCTCACCATCTTTTTCTCACTCGGCTATGTCCTGGCCTCGCGCCAGGAGGATACTTTCGCGCGCCAGCTCCGCGATGCGCCCCGCACCACTGTCCGCCTCGATGGGGGTCAGAGTTCCTCAAAGGCGTCCCCTCCCGCTGAGGCGGACTTCTACAAAGGCCTTTTGAAGAAAGGTGGCCGCAAAGAGCCGGTCCTCAAGCCTCTTCCGCTTCCCGGGCCTGAGGAGAAGCCGGTGCTTCCCCGGCCCGCCGCATCCGGCGCGGAACCGGGTGTCCCGCGACAACCCTTTGCGATCCAGCTGTTTTCCTCGCACAACCAGGCCGAGGCCGAGCGCGTGGCCGAATCGCTGCGCCGCAAGGGGTTTCCCGCGACCATCCAGCGCGCCGACCTGAAGGAAAAGGGAGTGTGGCACCGGGTTCGGGTGGGGCCTTTCCCCAGCCGAAGCGCGGCGCTCCAGGCTCTCGAATCCATCCGCGAGCGCACCGCTCTGCGGGGAGGGCAGGTGGTCCCTCTGTGATGGCCGATCCGGCTCTAGGAAAATGAACGATAATCCGATAAAAACAAGAATGGCCGCTTCTTGACACCTGGAGCGGGGGGTTCCAAGATGCGGCCCTTTCGAATCGCGGGAGTGGAGATTTTTCAATGGCTTCAAGACGATTTCCGCCGTGGCTGGTGAAGCGCCTGCCGAATCCGAGCCTGGCGCACGATGTGAAGGCGCTGATGCGGCAGCGGAGCCTTTACACCGTGTGTGAAGAGGCCCGATGCCCGAATATCTTCGAATGTTTCTCCCGCAAGACGGCCACCTTCATGATCGGGGGGGACATCTGCACCCGGACCTGCGGCTATTGCGCGGTGACGAAGGGCGCTCCCGGCCCTCTTGATCGGCAGGAGCCGGTGCATGTGGCCGAAACCGCCGCCCAGCTGGGCCTGCGTCACATCGTCGTCACCATGGTGAATCGAGACGATCTCGATGACGGCGCGGCGGGCCATGTGGTCGAAACCATCGAGGCGATCCGCGATCGGCTTCCGGGAACGACGATCGAGGTGCTGGTCTCGGACTTCATGGGAAACTTCGAGGCGGTGGAAAAGGTTGTGCGCGCGAAGCCCGATGTGTTCAATCACAACATCGAGACGGTGCAGCGGCTCTTCAAGCAGACGCGGCCGAACGGGGATTATGCGCGCTCGCTCCGCATCCTGGGCATGGCCCGCGAAATTGACCCCGCGATGGTCACCAAGAGCGGCCTCATGGTCGGGATGGGAGAGCGGGAAGAAGACGTTCTCTCGCTCATGGACGATCTGCGCCGCCCCGAGGTGGACTGCCAGATCATGACAATCGGCCAGTACCTTCCGCCGAAGCGAAAGTCCATTCCACTCAAGGAGTACATCCACCCGGATGTCTATGCGCGCTACCGCGCGGCGGGACGGGCGCGAGGCCTTCGGCATGTCTTCGCCGGGCCCTTTGTGCGCAGCTCCTACAACGCCGAGGAGGCGCTTCACGCCGCCCGGGGCCGGGAGGGCGTCGTCCCCTCGGGCGATCCCGAGGCGCGTGCGTTCATGACCGGGGACGGTTCGGGAAAGAATATTCCGATCCCGGCGGGCGGCCTCATTCAACTCCAAGCCAGCGGGCGGGCCGGTGCCAATGGATGATTTTCAGCGAATCAACCGGCTGCCGCCCTACGTTTTCGCCGTCGTGGACGAGTTGAAGCTCGCCGCGCGCCGGAAGGGGGAGGACATCATCGACTTCGGGATGGGGAATCCGGATCTCCCGACCCCGCCCCATATCGTCGAGAAGCTGGTGGAGTCCTCCGCCAATCCGCGGAATCACCGCTACAGCGCCTCGCGCGGAATCCGCAAGCTGCGCCATTCGATCGCGAACTGGTACGGCAGGCGCTTCAACGTGGAGATCGATCCGGAAGAGGAAGCCATCGTCACCATCGGGGTGAAGGAGGGCATCGCCCATCTTTCGCTGGCCATCACCAACCCCGGCGATCTGGTCATGGTGCCGAGCCCGACGTATCCGATTCACACCTACGGGATGATCCTGGCGAACGGAAACGTGGTGCATGTCCCGCTCTCGCAGGGGGACGATTTTTTCGAGAATCTCAAGAAGGTGATCGAACCGATCTGGCCGCGGCCGAAGATACTGATGCTCAGCTTCCCCCATAATCCGACGACGGTCTGCGTGGATCTGTCATTTTTCGAGAAAGTGGTGGCCTTCGCGAAGGAGTACAACCTGCTCGTCCTGCACGATTTCGCATACGCCGATCTGGGATTCGACGGCTACCAGCCGCCGAGCATGCTCCAGGTTCCGGGGGCGAAGGATGTAGGGGTGGAGTTTTTCTCGCTCTCGAAGAGCTACTCAATGCCCGGCTGGCGCATCGGGTTTTGCGTGGGCAACCGCCGCCTGGTCGGTGCGCTGCGCCGGATCAAAAGCTATCTCGACTACGGCGCCTTCCAGCCGATCCAGATCGCCTCGATCATCGCCCTGGACGGCCCGCAGGAGTGCGTCGAGGAGATACGGAACATCTACCAGATCCGGCGGGATGTGCTGTGCGAGGGGCTGCATCGCATCGGATGGTCCGTTGAAAAGCCCAAGGGCACCATGTTCGTCTGGGCGGGGATTCCGCCCGCTTTCCGGGAAATGGGATCGCTCGAGTTCGCAAAACATCTGTTGATGAAAACCCAGGTGGCCGTGTCCCCCGGCGTGGGTTTCGGCGAGCTGGGCGATGGGCACGTCCGCTTTGCGCTGGTGGAAAACGAACATCGCACCCGGCAGGCGGTTCGAAGCCTGCGCGAGATTTTTCCGGCCAAGTCGGAAAAACGAATGACGGGATAACACTTCTCTATTTTGTTTTGTGGGTAGCCAATGCGTGAAATTCGTGTCGGGATTCTGGGCCTCGGGACGGTGGGCAAAGGAGTCGTCAACCTTCTGAGGGAGCAGCGCGAGCTGATCAAAAGACGGCTCGGAGTGGAGATTTGCGTCGTGCGCGTCGCCGACCGGAGCGCCCACCGCAAGAGCGTGCCGGGGCTGCCGCCGGAGAAGCTCGACACCGACGCCGAGGGCCTGATCGACGACCCCAATGTGGATATCGTCACCGAGCTGATCGGAGGGGTGGACGACGCCCGCAAGCACATTCTCCGCGCCATCGAAAGGAAAAAACCCGTCGTGACGGCGAACAAGGCCGTCCTCGCCGTTCACGGAGAGGAGATATTCGCCGCCGCCGAGAAGGCGGGTTGCCCCCTTTGTTTCGAAGCCTCGGTCGCGGGCGGCATCCCCATCGTACGAAACCTGCGCGAAGGTTTTGCGGCCGACCGCATCGAAGGGCTGGTCGGCATCCTGAACGGCACTTGCAACTACATCCTTTCGGAGATGACGGAGAAGGGCGCCGGCTATGAGGAGACGCTCAAAAAAGCGCAGGAGCTGGGCTACGCCGAGGCGGACCCGGCCTTCGACGTAGACGGTGTGGACGCCTCCCACAAGATTGCGATCCTCGCGAACCTCGCCTACGGAACGCCCGTGAAAGTGGAGGAGATCGCCACCGAGGGGATTCGCAACATCAAGGCAATCGACATCGCCTTCGCGCGGGAGCTGGGCTACCGCATTCGCCTGCTGGCCATCGCCCGTGAGACGAACGGGGCGCTGGACATCCGTGTGCATCCGGCCATGCTGCCCGAGCACCATCCGCTCTCGCACGTGGGCGGGGTGTTCAACGCGGTAGGGGTAACGGGCGCTAACGCGGGGCCGCAGGTGTTCATCGGCCAGGGTGCGGGCCCGGCCGCCACGGCGAGCGCCGTCGTAGGCGATCTGATCGAGATGGCGAGGTGGCTTCGAAGCGGCGCGCGCGCGCGCCTTCCGGCGGCCTCTTTTCTTCCCGACAGCCGAAAGCGCCTCGCGCCATTGCCGCCCAGCCAGGTGTGCACCTGCTACTACATCCGCTTCGCGGCGCTCGATCGGCCCGGCGTCCTGAGCCGGATCTCCGGCGTGTTCGGGAGGCACGAGATCAGCCTGGAATCCATCATCCAGAAGGGCCGCGCGGGAGAGGAAGGCCACGTCCCGCTGGTGATGATGACGCACGAAGCGAGCGAGGAAAGTATGCGCAATGCGCTCTTGGAGATTCTCAAACTCGATGTAGTCGGTCCCGAGTATGGCCTCATTCGGGTCGAGGCGAATGGCATGGCATTCGCCTAGGCGGAACATGGGGCAGACGGAGGACTGGCTTTGAAGACGTTACTGATTCTGGCGGGCGGGCTGTCCGGCCGCTCCCGCCCCGAACTCCAGGGGAGAACCCCCCTGGAGACCGCCCCCACCACCGCTCTCGATGATTTGGCGCGCAAGGGCCGCGCCGGCTGCTGGCGGACCGCTTTGCGGGGAAGACTTCTCGGCTCTTGTGCGGCACTTCAGGCCCTCATCGGGTGCCGGGAGACGGTGCCGGGCGGGGTGCTTGATGCCCTGGGCCGGGGGCTGGAGTTGCGCGAGGATGAGTTTGCCTTCCGGGCGAATTTCGTTTGCCTCAAGCCGGGGCCGACGAGCGTGCTCATGTTCGATCCCTCGGGCGCGGGACTGACCGGGGAGGAGGTCGCGCCGCTGGTCGATCATTTGAATGAAAACATGGCGCCGGGTCCGGAGGAGGAGTTGCGGCTGACGCCGCTGGAGGGGCCCTGCGCGGTGCTCACCTACCGGCGGGCGGGGGAGAAGATGCCGGCTTCATCGGCCCAGGGATTTTCCTCACCCTTCGACATCGTGGGGATGTCGGTGGGCGATCATCTGCCGGTGGCCCCCGAGGCGCGGCGGTTCGTTCACATGGTGAATGACTCGCAGATGATTTTGAGCACCCATCCTCTTCTGATGGAGAAGGCGAAGCGCAGCATGTTCGCCGCCAACAGCCTCTGGCTCTGGGAGGGGGGAAGGCTGCCCCGAAGCTTTCCCGCGCTCGCAGGCCGGCTCGGCGGGCGCAGGGCCGCCCTCATCGCCGAGAGCGATGCCCTCCACGGGCTGGCCCGCCTCGGCGGCCTCGAAGTCATCCGGCCCGGCGCGGATGGGCTGGCCGCCGCCGCCCGGCGCGCGCTCAAAGCGTATGATGTTGTGGTCGCCGCCGACGAAACGGGGAGCGCGGCCACCCGGC
>JAQBZT010000046.1 GCA_027622355.1 bacterium
GGCGGGCAGCCTGGACAGTCATCCGGGAGGCGCGGTTCGGCCTGGTGGCCGCGGTGCTGGCCGGGTTCGGACGGGTGGTTTCGGAGGTGGGCATCGCCATGATGCTCGGCGGCAATATCGCGGGCTACACGCGCACCCTGACGACGGCCATCGCGCTGGAGAGCATGAAGGGGGATTTCGGCTACGGGATCGCGCTGGGGCTGGTCCTTCTGGTTATCGTTTTCTCGACGAATCTCGCTTTTCGCTTTCTCCAGAGGTTCTAGGCGGCGGTGTTTACTTTTTCCCAGGTCCGGGTGAACTACAACGAAATTGCCGCGCTCGATGTCGCGTCCCTGGAAATTCCATCCGGCGGGTTGAGCGTGGTGGCGGGGCCGAACGGCTCGGGCAAGACGACGCTCTTGCGCGTGATGGCCGGCCTGCAGCCGCTCAGCGGAGGAGAAGTGCGCTATGGCGGGGAGCGCGTCTTGCTGGGAAGAGGCGGGCTCTCGCACCGCAGGCGGGTGACTTATCTCTCGCAGGATCCGGTTCTCTTCCGCGGCAAGGTGTTTGCCAACGTGACCTACGGCCCGCTCGCGCAAGGGGTGGAGAGCGCGGAAGCCGAGGCCAAGGCCCGGGAGGCGATCGCGCGCACCGGATGTTCCCATCTGGCGGATCGGCGGGTGAACGAGCTCTCCGGCGGAGAGAAAAAGCGCGTGGCGCTGGCCCGCGCGCTGGCGACCGGCGCCGAGGCGCTGCTGCTCGATGAGCCGGAAGTCTCGCTCGATGCGGAACAGACCTTGCGCCTTCGTGAAACGATCGAGATGCTTGTGGGTACGGGCAAGATGATCGTCATGAGCACTCACCATCTCGATTGGGCCGGTCCGGTGGCGAGCCGCTGCTACCGGCTCTCCTACGGGAAAGTGCTGCCGGGGGAGTGATACAAGCCCCCGAACAGATCGGCTTCCAGGGGGCCGCCTTTCCATTCCGGGTAAAGACGGATGTAGTAGTCCACCCCTCCCATGCCGGCCGGAGTGAGGCGGGCGTAGTCCGTGTGTCTTCTCTGGCTTTTGTGGCAATCCTCGGCGGCGGTGCGCACGGCGGCATGGGCGCGGGCGTCGATGACGGTGGTGAAGTCGTTCCGGAAGATGAGGTCGGGCCGCTGGAGCGCTTCTTTCCGGTGGGCGGGGGTGGTGCGCCAGTAAAGACGGGGCAGTCCGTTTTCGCCGGCCTTTTTTTTGTACTCGAAAAAGGCCTGTGTGGTCCAGCGGCTGATGGCCACGTGGTCCGTGTGGCCGGTGATGCCGTCCTCGCCGAAGGTGACGATCACCGAGGGGCGGAAGCGGCCGATGGCTTCCCGGACCATCCGAATGCCGGTTTCATCCGGAATGTCCGCGAGGCCGCCGTCGGGAAGATTCCACAGCGCGAGTCCGGCGATGCCCAGCACCCGGCAGGCGGCGCGGAGCTCGGCCTCCCGCACGGGCCCGAGGCGGTCCGCGGGGCACCGGCCGTTCGTCTCGCCAGCCTCGCCCCGGGTGGCGGTGAGGAGGTCTATCCGGGTGCCCCTTGCGGCGTAGTGGGCGATCGTCGCCGGGTTCCCGAAGGATTCATCGTCTGGATGTGCATATATGTGGAGGATTTGAAGGGGCCGCGGCATGCGGGCGCTCCAGCGAAAGTGTTTCGGCAAAGTGAAACGTCAACATTTCTCGTGGGTTAGCCTCGGGTCCGTCTTTCCGCTTCCAGGGCCGGCTCCCCGGATCTCGCGGCGGCCCACTTGCCCCCGAAGGTCCTTTGGTTTATAGGGAGAAGTGCCCGAAAATCTCAACCGCCGCAACTCACGCAGGGACTGTGTGGCGCGTGAGTTGTCTTCAAATCCGGAGTTTTTCGGTTACCTCGGGAGGCCGACGTGGAGATAGTCATTCAGCGGGATGTGCTCCACCGGGCGCTGCAAAGCGTCCAGGGAGTGGTGGAGTCGCGAAGCAGCGCGATGCCGATTCTGCAGAACGCCCTCATTTCCACAGAAGGGAAGAAGAATATCCTCGTTCAGGGGACGAACCTGGACATCGGGTTGCGCGGTGTTTTCGAGGCCGAAGTCCGCAAGGGCGGCTCGATCACGCTGAACGCGCGGAAGCTTTTCGATATCGTCCGCGAGCTTCCCGATGCCGAGGTGCACATCACGGAGCAGGAAGGGCAATGGGTCCGCCTGGAGTGCGCGCGGGCGAATTTCCGGTTTCCGGGTCTTCCTTCCTCGGAGTTTCCCAGCATCCCCGAGGCGGACGAGGACAAGTCCCAGTCGCTCTCCTCGGAAGTGTTCTTGGAGATGATCCGCAAGACGATGTTCGCGATTTCCACCGACGAGACCCGGTACACCTACAACGGCGTATACATGGAGACGGAGGGGAAGAATCTCCGTCTGGTCGCCACCGACGGCCACAGGCTTGCCTTGATCGAAAGAGAGTGCCCGGGCGTTGTCCTGAAGGAGGGCGTAATCGTCCACAAGAAGGCGCTGGGGGAGTTGGTGAAGCTCCTGGCGGAGGTGGAGGGAGATGTTCAGATCGCCCTGAAGGGAAGCCACGTGATTTTCCGCATGGGGGACTTGGAGCTTTCCGCCCGCCTCATAGACGGCCAGTTCCCGAACTACAAACAGGTGATTCCCGAGGGAAACGAGAGCCGGATCCAGGTGGATCGGGAGCAGCTGGTTCACGCTCTTCGCCGCGTGTCGCTTCTCTCCAGCGAAACCCGGATGGTGAAGTTTGTTTTTGGGGAAGGCCAACTTGTATTGACGACGAACGGTTCGGAATCCGGCGAGGCCCAGGAAGTGCTCGAGTCGGATTACTCGGGAAAAGAGCTGGTGATCGGTTTTAATTCCCGTTACTGTCTGGAAGCGCTGAACATTTTAGAGGACTCTCACATATTCTTTGAACTGAAGGATTCCCTGAGTCCTGGTATTATTATCCCTTCCGAGCTGAAGAATTATACCTATGTGCTCATGCCGATGCGCGTGTAATCCTGAACCAAAGATATAGACAATTGCATTCGCCAGTGATATGTTTTGCCCGCCTTGACCGATTGGTAGCAAGGTAACAGGGAAACTTCGGATTGTAGTATTCCCTCTCGGGGCTTTTTGGAAATGAGTTCCCGCGCCTGTTGTTCAGGGCGGGGTGTTAAGTCCTGTCAATTTTTCGATGTGAGGTAACGCAAAAATCATGGTAAGGAAACGTGCATCAACGGATTTAAAGACCCCGGACAACGCGAAGAAAAATGTAAAAACAAGGAAAAAAGATCAAAATAGCCTGGTCTATGAGGTTCGGATCGGCGAGAAGGTCAGGCAGCTGAGAAAGAGCAAGGGTTTGTCGATCCAGAAACTGGCAGACTTGTCGGGGGTATCTCCCGCGGGCGTTTACAAAATAGAAACCAATGGGATGGTGCCGACGGTGACGACACTGGTGAAGCTGGCCAGGGCGCTGGAACGTCGCGTGACCTATTTCATGGAAGAGGACACCGATCTTCCCGAAGTGAGCGTCATCCGGAAGAAGGAGCGGACGATGCTGGCGAGCGGTCAGGAGGGGAAAACAGAGGTTCTGACCGAAAAACTCCGCCGGGGAACCTTCGAGGGACTCTACCGGACGCTCGAATCCGGCGCCCGGACCCGGAACGTGACGGCCCATGCCGGGGAAGAGCATCTGGTCTATTGCCTCAAGGGCGAACTCTCCATTTTTCGCGGCGAGGAAACTTTTCGCCTGAAAGAGGGCGACGCGCTGCATTGCCAATCGAACGGGCATCTGCATTTCGAGAACAAGGGAAAGTCGGCCGCCCAATTTCTCCTGGTGCACGCGCCGCTTTCCTCGAACTGATTCGAGGTTGCCGAGAAGCCGGTCTTTTCCCGTTCATGGGCGCGGCGCCCGTCCTTTCGATTGACGTGAGGGACAACCGGGAATGAAGGGCTGGTTTTCTCCGCAGCTTCCGGAAAGCGACCCCCGGTATTACGGATGGCTGGTGGTGGGAACCACTTTTTTCACTTTGGCCATCGGCGGCTCCATCGTCGGCACTTTTCCAGTTTTTTACGTCGCCTTTCTCGATGAGTTCGGATGGTCGCGGGCGGATACGGCGCTTGCGTTCTCCGCCTCGATGGTGACGTTCGCCCTTTCCGCCGGGGCGATTGGCGCCCTCATTGACCGATGGGGGCCGCGCCGGGTGATACCCGCCGGCATCGGGGTGCTTGCGGCGGGCCTCGCCCTCATGTCCACCCTTTCGAATCTTCCCGCCCTGTATGTGTATTACGGCCTCGTCGTGGCGCTGGGCGTCACGCTGATCGGCTTCATCCCCACGAGCGCCGTCGTGCACAGCTGGTTCCTGCGCCGCCGCAGCACGGCCCTCGGCCTGGCCCTCTCGGGAAGAAGTTTCGGGAATTTTGTCATGATTCCCCTGGCGGCCTACCTGATCGGATGGGTCGGCTGGCGCAGCGCGTACCTGCTTTTGGGGGCGGGCATTTTCATCCTCCTTTTTCCCCTGAATTTCGCCTTTCACCGGCCGGTGCCGGCGGTCACCAAAAAGGCTGCATCCCAGAGCGGCGAGGAGGACTGGACGCTGCTGCGGGCGCTCTCCAACAGTACGTTCTGGCTGCTTTTTCTGGCGGGTATTTTTGCGGGAGTCTCCTTCAGCATCGTCGGCGTCCACCAGGTGGCGCACATGGTGGATGTGGGCATCTCCCGGATCGCGGCGGCCTCTTTTCTGGGCGGCATGGCGGTACTGCGGGCGATGGGCGGCATCGGCGGCGGCTGGCTGGCTGATCGCACCGGCAGAAGCAGTGCCTATGTGTTGAGTACCCTTTTCGGGATGCTGGGCATTTTGTGCCTGATGTGGCTCACGGCGGGGCGATTGTATCTGGCCTATTTTTTTATTTTTTTCTACGGCCTGGGCGCGGGCGCGCGGGCGACTGTTTTCGTTTCGCTGAAGGCGGATGCATTTCCGGGCAGAAGCTTCGGAAAGATCCTGGGCTTCAGCCAGATGGGCTCCGGGCTGGCCTCGGGCGTCGGGCCCTGGCTGGCCGGCTACCTTTTCGATGTCCAAGGGAACTATCAGAGCGCGTTCTGGCTCACGCTGGCCATGAATGTGTTCACGGTCATCGCAGTCCTGATGGGCATCCGCCCGGCGCGAAAACCCCAGGCATCCCGGATCCGCGCCTAGGCGGGGCGCTGCTCCGGCAGGCCCATGGCTTTCTGGAAAGCGTCGATCAAAAGCGCGACCGCCGCTTCGTGAGAGAGTTGATCGAGATTGATGACCAGGTGGTAGTGCATGGGGTCGGCGAAGTTCGCCGAGAAAAAGTATTGCGAGAAAAGGCTTTGATCCCGATCGGCCTGATGAACGCTTTCCTCGGCCCCGGAGCGCGACATGCCGGAAGAGTCCATCAGATAGCGGACGCGCGAATTGGTCGTCCCGATAATCCGCACGTGAAAGGTGTCTTTCCGGTCCTTATGGAGGGTCTGGCCGCCCCAGCCGCCGAAGACGACATCGCCGGCGTCCGCCTCTTCCCGCATCGTTTCGCGGATTTTCTCCATGAGTTTTTCGCGGTCGATTTTGAACAGGCGTTCGAAAAATGTCGGGGCTCTTCCTTCAAAGCGGTCCAGATCGACATCCAGGCCCTTTTCCCGGATTTTCTGGGTCAACTCTTCGCGGAAGATAAACCTGTATCCGAGGCGATCGGCTACTTCGCGGGCAATCTTCATGCCGCCCGTCCCGTATTCGCGGGAAACCGTAATGACGGCCATGGGGGAACTCCTTTGTGGGAGGTCGCAATCCCGGTTGCCAGAATGTTTTGCGCTGCGTACGTATTGAGCCTTATTTTCGTCCGCTTGCCAAGCCACCGTCCGGGAGGAGGAGGGGGGCCGCCGGCGGGCGTATGGCGGAAATTCCTTGCCCCGCATGGCTGGAAGGGGAGGGGGCGGACGTTTAAGATGCGCACTTGGGGGCCGCACGGGCCCCGGAAAGCGATTCGCTCCGGCCGGTGAGGGGAGAGGAAATGGGCGTATCACCCGAGGAGTTGTTGGCCCGCCTGGGGATCCGGACGGAATTTTACGCCGCAGATGACGCGGTCATCTTCGGGGCGGTGAACGACAAGGAGCGGGCGATCGCTTTTGCCGTCGATCGGCGAAGCGGGAATTTCCGCTGGCGGGTGGAGAACATCTCCGGCTGGGTCATGGCGCCTCCCATCGTGTGGGGCGGGCTGTGCATTCTGGGAACGAGCGTGGCGGACATGACCCGGCGGGAGGGCGGGGGCAAATTCGCGGCGGTATCCTGGCGGCGCGGCGGCGTGCTCTACGCGTTCGAGGCCCTGAAGGGAGCGGTCCGCTTTTGGGACGAGCGGACCGGCGTTGTCCGGGAGACGCCGCGGGTGGAAGGGGATATCCTCATTGTCGAGGGGGAGATTCGCCTCGGCGGTTTCGAAAACGAAGCGCCCTGGTCCGCCTCGGCCGAGGTCGAGAGCCGCTTCTCGCTGCCGGAAGGGCGGCTGAGGGCCCGCCGCATCCGCGGAGAGGCGCCGCCGGGGTATTTCGAGGGAGAGCCCCCTCCCGGGGCGTGGCGCTAGCGCCGGGCTATTGTTTTCCCTGAAGTTTGCGAAGCTCCCGGGACATCCGCAGAGCGCTTTCCTTGACAATGGGCGCGCGGAACCACTTCTGGTACTCGTCCATCCGCACCTGGGCCGCCGCCTTGACGGGGCTCCCTTCCTTGCGCAGCGCCGCCTGGCAGCGGCTTCGCAGTTTGGTCAGATAGCCCAGCGTCTCGTCCACGATGCCGCTTCCCTTCGGTGGGAGCGGGCCGTGCCCGGGAACGATGTGGCGGGCGGGAATCTTCTTGAGAACGCGCAGGGCTTCGATCCAGTTGGTGAAATTTCCCAGCCGCGCCACCGGATGCGTCCTGTACGTCAGGATATCTCCCGCGAATAAAACTTTTTCATCGGGCATCCAGACGATGGAATCCCCGAGGGTGTGGCAATGATCGATGTAGATCAGCTGAAACGTTCTGCCGCCGTAGCGGATGGTGATCATCTCCTCGAATGAAACGTGGGGCGGGGAGATGTCGAGTTTTCCGACCAGATGATCCACGCGCGGCCCGCGGCCGACCATCTGCTTGACCCAGATGCCGGCATCGCGCTCGCGCTCCATCTCGCTCCGGATCAGCTCGCAGCCGAACGAGATGGCGCCGCGGCCGTGATAATAGGCGTTGTCCGAGGTGTGATCGAAATTGTGGTGCGTGTTGAGGACCAGTCCGATGTTTTTGCGGGTGATGCGGCGCATGCCCGCCAGAAACGGTTTCCGCGCCCGGATGTCGTTGTCGATGATGACGGGCTTGTCGTTGGTGAGCACCAGGCCGAAGTTCGTCCCCCCGTTTCCGCCGATGTAGGCATGGATTCCGTCGGTTACCTTTAGAAAACCCTGCGTTTTTGCCGGAGCGGGAAAGCTCTGCGGACGTTTCGGCATGGCCATCTCCTTGCGGAAAAATGAACGAAGCGAGTATCTTATTTAAAGGAAAACTACCAAATCGGAACGAATCGCTCAATCCTCCCGCCCGGCCTTGGCATGGCCATCACCGTGACCGCGGCCGAGGGGAAAGCGGAAAGGGGGAATGCCGATTTCTATCGCCGAGATTACCCGCCGAGGAGAGTTCAGCGCCGCACACCGGCTGTACAGCCATGATTTTTCCGATGAAACGAACCATGCGCTCTACGGCAAGTGCGCCAATCCGCATTACCACGGACACAACTACCTCGTGGAAGTCACTTTGCGCGGACCGGTGGATGTGCAGACCGGGATGGCTTTCAGTCTGTCCGAACTCAAGGAAATCATGCGCAGAAAAATCATCGATCCGCTCGATCACAAAAACTTGAACGAAGATGCCGCTTTCTACATGAAGGGCAGAATTCCCACGGCGGAGAATATTGCCGTGTCCATTTGGGAAAATATGACCGAGGACATTCCGCCGCCGCTTCTTTTCCGGATCCGCTTGTACGAGAACGAGAGAAATTTCGTGGATTATTATGGAGAAGACATCGAATTTTTCGAGGAAGCCTAGATGGGCGCCGGCGAAAGAAGAGGGCTTGAGGGAAGGCGGATCGTCCTGACGGGCGCCACCGGCGGCATCGGAAGGGCCACCGCCCTGCATCTGGCCAGTGGGGGGGCGCGTGTTCTGGCCATCGCCCGCGGCGGGGAGGCGCTCGCTTCCTTGTCCCATGAGGCGAAGCCGCTGGCGGGAGAGATTTTTCCCCATCCCTGCGATCTCACCTCCGAGAGCGCGGTGGGTGCGGTGGCCGCTGCCGCCGGAGAGCGGCTCGGGGGCGTGGACGCGCTGGTGAACAACGCCGGAATGGCCGGGTTTGAGGCGCTGGAGAATCTCACTCCCGAGGCATTCGAAGCGACTTTGTCGGTGTGCCTGAAAGCACCCTATCTGCTCATCCGGGGGCTACGGCCGCAGCTGGAATCGAGCCGGGGGGATGTTATCAACATCTCCTCGATCGGGGCGGTGATCGGGTTTCCCGGAGGGGCCGCCTATTGCGCTGCCAAGGCCGGTCTGGAGGGCATGACCCGGGCGCTTGTCGAGGAACTCCGCCCGGCGGGTGTTCGCCTGACCATCCTTCGGCCCGGGGCCACAGCCACCGGGCTCTGGCGGGACATACCCGGACGATTTGACCTGGAGAAAATGGTGCCCCCCGTCATGGTGGCCCAGGCGGTGGAGTACCTTCTCCGCCAATCCCCCCGGGCCTGGACCGAATTGATGACGATTTACCCCCCGGAAGGCAAGGTGGAGCCTGCTTCAACCGAGGATTGAGGAATCTGCCATTTATCCGCATAATGGTTAGGATGGAAAAGGATGGCTCAGAGCCATATTTTTTTGGTTTTGCCCTAGCCCTGGAGGGGTGATCCGCCGTGTCTACTGTTATCGGAATTGTTGTCGGCGGGAGCCTTCTTTTTTATGCCATCCTCACCTCCGGGGGGATCGCAATTTTCTATGATCCCCCTTCGATAATGATTGTCGGCGGGGGGACGCTCGCCGCGGCCCTCATCAGTTTTCCGCTCCCGCGGGTGATCGGCGTTTTTAAGGTCTTGAAAACCGCGTTCGGACGGGAAATCGCGGATCCGAGCGCGTACATATCCGCGATCGTCCGTTTGGCGCACAAGGCTCGGAAAGAGTCCATCCTGAGTCTTCAGGAGGACGCCGGCCGCGTCAAAAACCGCTTTATGCGGCTGGGACTGCAGCTGATCATCGACGGTCAGCCGCCGGAACTGGTTCGGGCGGTGCTGGAGACCGAACTCGAGGGACTTCATGCCCGGCATGAGGAGGGCGCCTACATCTTCAAAACGATGGGGCGTTTCTCGCCGGCCTTCGGATTGATCGGGACCCTGATCGGTCTCATCTCCATGCTCCGGAGCCTCTCGGGCGGAACCGAAAATCTCGGGCCCGGGATGGCGGTTGCCCTTATCACCACGTTTTATGGCGCGCTGGGGGCCAACCTATTTTTTCTTCCCGTTGCGGAAAAGCTGACGAGCCGATCGGAAACGGAAGTTCTCCAGATTCGGATCATCATCGAGGGGGTTCTCATGATCCAGGAGGGGAACAACCCGCGTCTCCTGGAGCAGCGCCTGAACGCGCACCTCCAGCCCGAACAGCGCATCCAGCACTTCGAGCGGATGCTCCGGCGGGAAAAACAGCAACAGACGGAAAGCTAAACGATGGCAAATGCAAGACCCAAAAGAGACGAGGGCGGCGGCGACGAGTGGCTCATGACCTTCGGGGACATGATGGCCCTCCTGTTGACCTTTTTCGTTCTGCTGATGGGGATATCGAGCCCCGATCCTGGCAAGTACAGCAAGGCGGTCAAGTCTATCCAGGAAGCGTTGGGCGCCTCTCTCTCCTCGAAAGAAAAACTCATGGTGGCCGAGAAGGAGTCGGAAGCCTCCTTTAATAACCTGGGAAGCCAGGTGTCGCAGGTCATCAAGGACGGAAACCTGCAAGATGTGGTCAAGGTGGAGGTGAACGAAAAAGGGGTGGTTCTCAACATCGTGGGCGGGGCGCTTTTCCGTGCCGGCTCGGCGACGCTGGAGAAAGGCATCCAGCCCCTTCTTCTGGATGTGGTCCAGACCATCCGGAAGCTGCCCTACCGGGTTATCGTGGAGGGCCACACGGACGACGTTCCCCCCAAGGGCGGGCCCTATCCCTCCAACTGGGAGCTCTCGGCCGCCCGCGCGGCCTCGGTCGTCCGTTTCATGATCAGCGAAGGCGGTGTGGCGGCGGATCGGTTTTCGGCGGTGGGCTATGCCGAATTCCGGCCCCTGTATGCCCTGACAAAAGAAAATCGGGCAAGGAACCGGAGAGTGGAGCTCATCATCTCCCGCGAGGGTGTCAGCCGGTGATGGATTTTTGAAACGCATTTCATGAAACGAGGTGAAAATGCCCGCGGATAAATTTGAGGATAGTTTCGACGACAGTTTTAGTTTTCCGGGAAAGGGTGACAAGGACCGCGCCCACATCCGATCCGCCGAAGCTTTCTCGGTTTATTTCATGCCCGTGTCGAAAGAAGAGTTCAAGGAATTCGGCCCGCTCTATTCCTCCCAACCGACGAACATGCGGCAGGAAGAGGGCCTTCCGGTGCCTTCGTCCAGAGAGGCGAAACTGACCAGCGCCGGCGCGCCGGATTCCGCCCTCTTGAGGATTCTCGAGCGCATCGAGGACAAGCTGGATCGTCTCCTCGTGGGAGGGGGCCTCGCGGAGGATCGCTCGAAGGGCCCTGCGTTTGAGATCGGAAGCTGCATTGACCTGTCGGCGTCCGGAGTGCGATTTTCCACCCGGTGGCCGCTCTCCAAGGGCTGGTACGTGAAAGTTATAATCACCACTCCCGAGGCACCGCCCACTACGGTGGTGGCCCTTGCGCGGGTCGTGCGCGTGGACAAGGAAGAAGAAGATTCCACCTATGATACGGCGTGCAACTTTGAGGCAATCCACGAGGAAGATCGGGAACGGCTCATCGCCTATATCTTCAAGCGGCAGAGGGAGATAGCGCGCCTTCGCCGTGGCGACGGCTGAGAGGGGCAAACATGGCGGAAGAAGAATTTGAAGTCCTAGGCAAGGACAGCGGACAGAACCGGGGCTTTGCGCGGACGGAAGAGCGTTTTCCGGTGGAATTCGAGATGATCACCGAACAGGAACTCCCCGCGTTCAAGAAGCTCTATGAATCGAAGCGGACCGTGGATCGCGAACAGCTCTCCGGGATGGGCGGAGAGGAAACGGATCAGTTTCTCGCGCTGGGCGCCAGCCAGTCCCAGATCCTGCTGTTCCAGAAAATCATGGGCGCCATCCGGCAGCTGGAGGAAAAACTGGACAACGTTCTCTCCGCGGTTTCCGGCAAGAAGGCCGAACAGTCCAAGAAGAGCAAGGGCATGTGCGTCGATCTTTCCGCCGGTGGAATGCGGATGATCGCCGCACAGAAGTTCTCCAAGGGCGATCTCGTCAGCGTACTGATGACGCTTCCTCCCCAGCATCCGGCGGTGGTGGGCGCCATCGGCAAGGTGGTCAAACTGGGAGAGGTACAGCTTTCCTCCGGCCGGCGGGCCACGGAAGTGGCGCTTCATTTTGAAGCCATCCACGAGATGGACCGCGAAGATGTCGTCGCTTATAACTTCAAGCGCCAGCGGGAAGAGGCGCACAAAGCGCAGCAATCGTCGTAATCACATCCGGCGCACCAATCTCCTGCTCTCTAAGAGTTTTCCGCTGGGAATCTTTTTCCCCGGCGGTCTTGTGCGCGAAAGGGAAAGTTGCATGGCGAAAATCCGAATCGAAAGCCTGGATCTTTCATACAACGCGGAAAAGGGGGAATCGATTCTCGATGCCAATCTGGAGCAGGATGTCGATCATCCGCACGACTGCGGGGGAAACTGCGCGTGCTCCACGTGCAAGATCATCGTCGTTTCCGGGGGGGAGCATCTCTCGCCCCAGGATGAGGATGAATTCGACACGCTCGATGCCTACGGATGGGAGCCGGGCGACTACCGGCTGGCCTGCCAATGCCTGATCCAGGAGGATGGCGAAATCGTCATCCGTCTGCCGGAGCCCGAATAGGCGATTCTATCCCTCCCCTCGGGAGGCGGATTCCTCCAGGGTCTCACGGTCCGCCGGGGAGGCGATGAGAGTCCGCTGGCCGGTGTAGGTCACGAAGCCCGGCGGGGCGCCCCGGGGCCGGCGAAGGCGCCGGAAGGGCACGCAGTCCACGGAGACCTTTCCACTCTCTCTTCCCCGGCTGAAGCGGGCCGCGAGCCGGGCCGCCATCTCAAGGGCCGCATCCGGGGGTTGGGCGCCCTCTCCGCCCTCCGGGCCCCGAAGAAGAACGTGGCTCCCGGGCATTCCTTTCGCATGAAGCCACAGATCTCCCGCCCGGCCGATTTTACGGACAAGCACATCGTTGCCCGCGGCGTTTTTTCCCACGAAAATCCGCCACCCCGCGGGAGCGGAAAATTGCCGGAAGGGAGATATTGCGGCGGCCGCCTCCTTTTTTCTCCGGGGGCGCTTCTTTTTGTCCCGTTGCCGGCTGCCCAGCCCGGATTTATCGAAAGTGTCCTTCAGGAAGATAATTTCTTGCACCGATGCAGCCTCGTCCGCGTCAAAGAGAAGGTTCTCCAGGAAATCCAGGAAGCGGCCGTTCTCGGTCTGGCGCCCCGCGGCGATTTTCCGCAGGCGCTTGAGTTTCTTGTAGCGCCGGAAATACTTTTGGGCGTTCTCGGAGGGCGAATAGCGCGGATCGAGCGCGATCTCCCGCCGCCCTTCGGCGAAAAACGAGGAGGCATGGGGGTCTATCTCCTGAATGTGGCGAAGGATACACTCGCCCATCTCGCGCGCCTCCTCGTCCTTCCCGCTCTCGCGGATGTCCTCCTCGAGCCGCCCCCGCAATTTTTCCGCCCGGCCGAGCGCGCGGGCGATATCCTGGCGCAGCACGCCTCTGGCGTCCCGGATCGCGCGGCGCGGGCCGATGTTCTGATAGTAGGCCGCCGCCGCTTCGTTGAAGGATGAAGCACGGCGGGCGGCCCCC
>JAQBZT010000047.1 GCA_027622355.1 bacterium
ATCGGAGATTCGCCGGGGTGCCCGGCGCGAGGAATCTGCTTTTCCACAGCAGATTCCTCCGTCGCTGCGCTCCTTCGGAATGACACCACGGATCCATTGTGCAAACTGACCCACTACGGCGGCTTTCATCTTTTTTCGCCCGGCGCCGCGCCCTTCACCGGCATTTCTCATGCCACCACGTTTTGCGGATTCCCCTTCAGGAAAAGAGCGATGTTCTCGACGGCGAGGCGGAGCCCGGCTTCGGTCACCTCGGGGGTGATGCCGGCGTTGTGGGGCGAGAGGACGAGATTGGGAAGTTTTGTGAAAGGGTGCCCGGCGGGAAGGGGTTCCCGATCAAAGACATCCAGCCCCGCCGCCGCGATGATTCTCCCGGAGAGCGCACCGATCAACGCCTCCTCGTCCACGATGGGGCCTCTCGCGGTGTTGACCAGAATGGCGGACGGCTTCATCCGGCCGAAGGCCTCGGCCCCCACCATACCCGTCGTCTCGGGCGATTGGCGCACATGGACCGAAACCACATCCGCCCGGGCGTAGAGATCGTCGAGCGAAACCCACTCGAGGCTGACCTCGCGGGCGAAGGCCTCATCGGGGTGGAAGGTCCATGCGATGAGGCGCATCCCGATTCCCCGGCCGAGGCGCGCCATTTGTTTGCCGATGGCGCCCAGGCCGATCAGGCCGAGGGTTTTCCCTGCCAGCTGGGTCATCTGCCCGCGGGGCCACTCGCCCCGCCGGACGGCGGTGTCCATTTCGGGGATGTGCCGCGCCGCCGCCAGCATCAGGGCCAGGTTGTGCTCCGCCACCGAGACCGCGGCCACACCGGGGGTGTTGGAGATGGTGACCCCGGCCTTTTTCGCGGCTCCGAGATCGACGTGATCCGTCCCGGTGCCCCAGATAGAGATCATTTTCAGGCCGGGGTGCCGCTCAAAAAAACCGGCGTCGAATTTGCAGAAGGCGCGGATGTTGAGGATGGCCTCCGCCCCCCGGGCGCGCGCATCGAGTGCTTCCCCGGTCTCCGGCTTGGTGGTGAAGATCTCGGTCTCCCCGAGCGCCCGCAGCCCGGCTTCGGCGGCGCTTCCGGTAAAAACAGCGGGGAAATCATCCGGAACAACGAAGCGGGCCATGTCGCACTCCTCGGGACAAGAACGTCATGAGACAAAAGAGCCATCTGAATTTTTTCAGGGTTCCGGAATTTTTTCCGCCCGTCAAGGTGGAACGGGGTTTTCCAATCGGTCCGGCAAGGTGCATGATGAGACCTCCAAAACCACAATTCGCATTTCAGGAGGAAAGATGATGGCTAAGCCAGTTGATCCGCGTGCGGAAAGCGCCACTCCCGGCGAACGCACCATCGACAAGCCGGAGCTTCCCCCCGGCGGATACGTTTTTACCATGGACTCGGATACCGAGACGGTCGAGGGAAAGGGGCAGCTCAAGCTCGGGCGTCACCGCCACTTCGAGGTCTATTGCGACGAGCCCCCGCGTATCGGCGGGGACGATTCCTACCCGCAGCCCCTGACGTACATCGCCATGGGGGTTGGTTTCTGACTGCTCACCCAGCTTGCGCGGTACGCGCACATGATGAAGGTTCCCTTCAAGAAGGCTTCCTGCCGGGTCGAGTTCGACTACTTCCTCAAGGGCTCTGTCCTGAAGGGCACGGTCAACTCCGGCTGCACGGCCGTCCGCACGCATTTTTCCGTCGAGAGCGAGGCCTCGGCGGATGAGATCCGGAAGGTCATCCAGAACGCGAAGCAGGGCTGCTTTGCCGAGCAGATGGTGGTGGCGGCGGTGCCGCTGACGAGCACGATCGATCTGAACGGCGATCCGGTTTCGCTGGAGGGCATCACCCCGGCCTAGGGAGCGCCCAGGGAGGCGGTGCAGCGCTCCAGGGCGCGAATCACCTTCACCGCGAGATCGAGCCCGGCCCCCGGGGGATTTTCTCCCCGGATGGCGGCCGCGAAGACATCGAGCGCTGCGGTGAGCGGCGGGGTGTCCGCCACCGGCACCGGGGTTCCTTCATCCTCGGGCATCGGTGGCTCCCCGTTTCCCGAAATTGTGAAGCCGGAGTGCCGCCGGAGTTTCTCATCCGCCAGATCGTTGAAGACGAGAACTTCCTTTTCGAAATAAGCCCCGAACCAGCGCCGCTTCTTCTCCATGAGGTTGCCGCAGCGGATGTGCGCCCGCGCTCCGCCCGCGAAATCCATCCGGACGGCGATCACCTCGCCGTACCCTTCTTCTGTTTCCTCGCTGCGCTCGCGCTTGGCCTCGATGGCATGGGGTTCGTCCTGGAGGAGATCCAAGCAGAGGGCGATATCGTGCGGTCCGTAGTCCCACAAGGGCGGGGTGTCCGCCCGGAAAGGTCCGCGGTTTCCGCCCTCGGAGCGGATGGCCATGGGGGTGCCCAGGGCGGCGGCCTCCTGCTTGAGGCGGCGGTAGGCGGGGTGGAAAAGATGAATGTGATTCACCATGGCGGGGGTGCTCGTCTTCTCCGCAAGGCGGTGGAGGCGGAGCGCGTTCTCGAGATCGAGGGCGAGGGGCTTTTCGATCAGAACGGGAATGTGTGCTTCAAGCGCGGCCGCTGCGATCTCCGCGTGAAGCGCGGGGGGGATGGCGACGATCAGCCCATCTACATCGCCCGCGGCGATGATCTCCCGCCAATCTTCCGTGCATGCGCAGGCCGCGCCCGCCATCGCACGGCTCTCCGGGTTGCGGCTGCAGAGCCGGGAGAGCGCGAGCCGCGGCATCTCCGCGATGGTGCGGATGTAGTTCCGCCCCCAAGAGCCCGCGCCGATGAGGCCCAGGCGAAGGGGGGCGCCGGCGGAGAGGTCAGTCACCGGTGTACACCTGTCCGGTCCAGGAGAAAAAGCGGCGCAGCCCCTCGGCCAAATCCACCTGCGGGGCGTAGCCCAGGTGCGCCTGCGCCTTGGAGATGTCCGGGCAGCGGCGCTGGGGCTCATCCGGCGGGTAGCTCTCCGGGTAGGGAACCCGCTCCAGTTCCACGGGGCGCTGGAGGGCCTTCCGGATATGCTCGACCAGATCGAGCATCGAGACCTCCGGATCCGGGTTTCCGATGTTGTAGGCCTCGCCGGGGTGGCCCATGGCGAGGACCCGCAGAAATCCGGCGACGGCATCTGTGACATAGCAGAAGGTGCGGGTCTGGCGGCCCGTTCCGTAGATGCGGAGCGGCTGGCCGCCCGCGATCCGGTTCGCGAAGTTGGGCAGGACGCGGTAGTCGTGCTCGCCCATCCCGGGGCCGTAGACGTTGAAGGGCCGGATGATCGAGGTGGAGAGCTGGAAGTAGTCGAAATATACGCGGCAAAAGGTCTCGCCCACGCGCTTTCCCTCGTCGTAGCAGGCCCGCGGCCCCAGGGTGGAGACGTTGCCCCGGTAGTCTTCATTCGTCGGGACGAAATTCCGATCGGGGTCGCCGTAGATTTCGCTTGAGCTGAAAAAGACGAGGCGTGCTCCTTTCTCTCGGGCCAGATCGAGCATGTTGCGCGTGCCGTGCGTCGCCACCTCCAGCGTTTCGACGGGGTACTTGCGGTAGTAGTAGGGGCTCGCGATGCCGGCGGCGTGCATGACGTAGTGCACCGGTTCATCGATGGAGAGGGGCTGGATCACATTGTGCTCGATGAAATGATCGGCCGGGGCGTCCTGGGATTCCGTGCGGCCATCTCCGGCCGTGATGAGGTTGTCCACGGCGATCACGCGGCAGGGTTTCTGAAAAACCTCCCGGTTCATCCGGTGGAAAACCGCCGTGAAGTAGCGCCCGAGAAAGCCCCTTCCTCCCGTCAGCAGGATGGTTTTTCCCTCGAAAGCCCGCGCCGCCTCGCCGAGGTGTTCGATGATCTCTTTGATGTCGCTGTCCAGGTAGAGTTTGTCCATCGTCTATATCACCTGCAGTTGGGGGAGCGGAACAATGAAGTGGCCGCCCGAATCGAGAAATTTCCGGTGCCGCTCGATGATGGAATCAGCAAAATTCCAGGCCAGCACTACCACATAATCCGGTTTTTTTTCGTAAATCGCCGAAGAGGGAAGAACGGGGATGTGAAGCCCCGGGGTGAAGAGCCCCTGCTTCAGCGGACTGTCGTCCACGATGAAATCGATCGTTTCTGGGCCCAGCTCGAAATGATACATCAGGGTGGTCAGTTTCGCCGGGGCGCCGAAACCCGCGATCTTCTTTCCCTCGGAGAGAAATCCGTCCAGGAGGGAGCGCAGCTCTTCTTTCCGCGCCTCGATTCTCCGCCCGAATTCGCGGAACGTTTCTGCTTCCGCGAGGCCGAGGTTCTTCTCGTGCCGGATGCGCTCGCCGACCGATGCCCCGATGGCGTGCGTACCGCCGGCTCGCTGGGCGGCGCCGCGGAGCGAGCCGCCGTGGGTGTCGATGCGGAGGGCCTCGATCAGCTCCATCCCGTGCAGCGGAAAGAAATTCCGCAGCGGTGCGGCGCTGTGGTAGGCCAGATGTTCGTGGTAGGTCATGTCGAAAAGAATGTTCTCATAGACATCCGCCAGGTAGGACACCTCAAAAGTGAAGACCCCGCCCGGGGCGAGAAGGGAGCGGACGCCCTCGGCGATGCCGGCCAGATCGTCGGCATGGGCGAAAACGTTGTTTGCCGCGATGAGGGCGGCTTTCCCCTTTTCCTCCCGGATGCGCGCCGCCAGCTCCGGCGTGAAAAACGCCGGGATGGTCTCGATTCCCTCCGCGCTGGCCTTCTCGGCGATGGCGGTAGCCGGGTCCACCCCCAAGGTGCGCATGCCGGCCGCCTGGAAAAACCGGAGGAAGGAGCCGTCGTTGCTCCCGATGTCCACGACGAGGTCGCCGGGCTTCAGGCCCCAGGCGCCGATGGCCCACTCGGCGTAGCGGCGGAAGTGTTCGACGAAAACGGGAGATGTCCCCGAGACGTAGACATAATTCCGGAAGAGTATTTCCGGGTCCACCACATCGAGCAGCTGCAGGTGTCCGCAGGTGCGGCACAGGAACAAATCGAGCGGAAAGCACGCCTGGGGGCTCGTGCGCTCCGCCGCCGTAACGAATGCGTTGGCGGGCGGCGTGGGCCGGAGCGAGAGTACTTCATCGAGCGCACCTCCGGCGCACAGCCGGCAATTGTCGCGGCGGTAAATCGGGGATGCCTGGGAAGCGGTCATGCGGGTCCTTCGATCAGGCGAATCCGGACGAGATCGGATTCGTAGGCTTCATGGTCGCGGGCGTTTCTCGAGAGCGTCAGGAAAAGGGTGTCCTCCGTGAACCGCATGGCGTGCTCCACCATGGGGGGCGTGAAGAAAAGCTCGCCCTCTTTGACGATGATTTTCTCCGGCGGTGTCTCGTCCCCCACCGGCCGGTGGAAGTACTCGATCTCGCCCTTGATGACGTAGCAGTAGTGCCAGTCGGTCTTGTGGTAGTGGTTGGCGCGGATGGAACCCTTCCTGGATTCGATCATGACGGCCATCCGCATGGGTGCTTCGATCAGGTTTTGGATGACGCCCCGATCGTCCACGAACGGCTTCTCGAGGGGGATGATTACTTCCTTCGGCCAATTTTCTTTTTCGTCCGTTTGCTGCTCATTCATTTCGCGGATTCCCCAGAAAAAAGGTTGCGCGTGTGCGGAATGATTTGCCAAAAAAGGGCGCTAGGAGGAGGTGGCTTCCTCGAAAACTTCCACAAGGCGGTTCATGTGATGTTCCGGCAGAAACCGGCGCCGGACCATATCGCGTCCCGCCTGGCCATGCTTTTGCGCCAGCTCCGGGTCGGACAAATAGCTTTCAAGCGCCCGTGCCAGCCCGGGGACATCTTTTCGCGGAACGAGGGCGCCGGTCAAACCGTCGGTGAGCCAATCCGGGATTCCACCGACATCGAACGCCACCGCCGGCAGGCCGTGGGCCATGGCCTCGATGCCCACGATGCCGAAGGGTTCGGGCCAGATAGAGGGGACGACCGCCACCCGGGCGCGGCGGTAGGCCTCCGAAATGCGATCCCGCGGGATGAAGCCCGAAAAAACGATCTCGTGCCGGGAGGGGATCTCACCGGCCATCCGGCGCAGATCCGCGATGAAGGGGCCATCGCCCGCAATCTCGAGCGTCGTCGGGGCTTCGATGTGGGCGAGAGCCTGAAGGACGAGGTCGAATCCCTTCTCGGGGCTTGGCCGCCCCAGCAGGAGGATGCGGCGCTCGGGGGCGGGGCCCGCGGCTTCGATCTCCGCGCTCAGGCGGGTGTAGAGGTGGAGTACCTCCAACTGTTCGGGATTCATCCCGCTCTCGATGAGGAGTTCACGGACGTAGCGGCTCGGGAGGAGGAGGCGGTGCAGGCGGCCGCTCGCCTGTTGATTTTTGCGCACATCGCGCCACACCCGCAGCGCGGTGTCCGGCCGGCGGGGCATGCAGAGCTGGGTGTGGGCCTTCCAGAGGCAGTGCGCATCGAAGGGTTTCGTGCAGATGCCGTCCCAGGTGCGGGGCATCCGTCTTCCCGAGGGGCAGCTGAGGCGGAGGCCGAGGACGTACCGGACGGCGGGGGCGGATTCGCTCAGCAGCCCGATTGCCGCCGGGTTGAGGACCTGGGCGATGAAAATGACATCGGGCCGGAACTGCCGAAGCGCTTCCCGGATGGCGGGAAGGGCGCCTTTTCCGGTGTGATCGAACCCGAGGCCGCCCGGAACCCGGAACGCCGGGCGCGGGCCCGAATCATTTCCGGGCGCGGTATCGTGGAGGACGCCGACCTCGTGTCCCATCTGCTCGAGCCGCGAGATGGCGTCGAGAAAGTAGACCTCCGCGCCGCCGACGATGCTGTAGTGTTCGTTGCACGCGAGAATTCGCATACGGGGGAATCTTTCCTGAGAGGGCCGTGGGGGCGGGAGCAGATAACGCCTCAGCTGGGCTTTTGAAAGACCACGATGACGTTCCGGCAGAGCAGATGGCCGAACGCCGCTTCGAGCCCGGTAAAGGCCGCCTCCCACAGGCGAAGCAGTTGGGGGAAGGGCAGGTGCCGCCGGAGCGGGTTCCGGCGGTCGAGCTTTCTCCACAGATCCCGCACCACCCAGGCCGGCTCTCCCCAGGAGCGCCAGTAGCCCTCGCCCGCGTACGCGGCGGGGATGAGACCCGCCTGCCGCCCCAGGGCTTCCAGCCCTTTCTCAGTATAGTGGGTTTCCCAGCCCCAGGGCCAGGTGCCCGCGCGGATGCGCCGGGCCTTCATCACGGTGTAGCCCGTGAAGGTTTGCGGCACGCTGATGACCGCCCAGCCGCCGGGGCGGAGGAGGCGGAACTGCTCGGCCATCATCCCGGCCGGATCGGGGAAGTGCTCGACCAGCCCCTGATGAAAGACGAGAGAAAAAGTGCCGCTCCGGAAGGGGAGCTGAAACACATCTCCGCGGACGAGGCGCAGCCGCTGTTCGAGCTGGCTCGCGGCGCGCCGCACCACCGAAAGGCTCCCCGCGGCGATGTCGATTCCCCAGAAATTCAGATGGGGGTAGCGTTTGGCGAGGATGCAGCTGTCGATGCCGGTGCCGCAGCCGAGCTCGATGGCGTGGCCGCCGCCGGGGGCATCATCCAGCGCCCGCTCGAGCAGGCCGAGGTAGCGGCCCCGCTCTTCCAGATGGGTTTTGCGCAGTTCCCGGAAATCCGAGAGGCCCTCGTAGTCCTTGTAGATGGCCTCGAATTTTTCGACCGGAAGCGAAGGATCCGTCATCTCTCTCTCATGCGCCTGGAGGAAGGGCGTGCCCGAATGGGGAATATAACCCGAATGGCGGAAGGACTCATCCGCGGTGCGCGTCGCCGCCCGATGTGAAGGGCCGCGCATATCGGCTAATATGGCGGTCTCCGCAGCGGGATTTCGCAGGGTGCCGGGCCCATCAGGAAAGGTTGTGCCGATGAAGGAATTTGCGAAGCGTCTTTTCCGCGGGCTGGGTTTCGACATCGTTCGCCGCGGCTCGGTGCCGAGCGATCTGCGCCGCATCCGGAGCGATTTCACGGCGGAGGAGCTGGCGCTGGTTCAGGAGGTCTCCCCCCATACCCAGACCGGCCCCGAGCGCATCCTCGCCCTCGTGCGCGCGGTGGAGTATGTCGTGGCGAACGGCATTCCGGGAGCGATCGTCGAGTGCGGCGTGTGGAAGGGGGGGAGCATGCTGGCGGCGACGAAAACCCTGAGCCGGCTCGGCGTCTCCGATCGGGAGCTTTATCTGTTCGATACCTTTCAGGGTCTGACTGCGCCGGGAGAGCAAGATGTCTCGCTCTGGGGGACGGACGCTTCGGCGGAATACCGGAAATTCGAGGACGAGGCGGAAGCGGGCCCGGATATCTTCGCGCTGAACATCGCGCCGCGCGAGGGGGTCGAGAATCTGATGCGTGGCTCCGGGTATCCGTGGGAAAAATTTCATTTCATCGAAGGCAAGGTGGAGGACACCCTTCCCGCGGCGGCGCCGGAGCGGATTGCGCTGCTCCGCCTCGATACGGACTGGTATGAATCCACGCGCCACGAGATGTTGCACCTCTTCCCGCGCCTCGCGAAGGGGGGCGTTCTCATCCTCGATGACTACGGCGAGTGGCTGGGCGCGCGGAGGGCGGTGGATGAATATTTGGCCGAACACAAGGTGCCCATGCTTCTCAACCGCATCGACTATACCGGCCGGGTGGGCGTCAAGCTCGAATGACCCCAGCGCGATTTTCCGAAAAGGGTATTTCGCTCAGGCGCTCTCCGGTGCCCGGACTTCAGCGGCGGCCGCTGGGCGCCGCCGCAGATTTTTGATCAGCTCGCCGAACTGCCGCCGGTGGATGAAGATGAAGATCGCCGCCGCGGCCAGAAGCACCCCCCCGCCCGCGAGGCGCCCCGGCCATGTGGCCGCGAGGCGCCCGCCTCCCGCGAAGAGATAGGCCCGCCAGGAGAGCCAGACGGCCGCCACCCCCATGATGGGAACCCAGGGGTTGGGGAGAAGCCCCGTGCGGTGGCGCACGAAGAAGGGCGCTACCAGAACGACGGCGGCGTCGCTGATCACGGTGGCCCAGGCGGCGCCGTAGCCCCCCCACCTCGGGATGAAATAGAAGTTCAGCCCGACGTTGACCACCGCGGCCAGGATGCGCGTGGTGAGAAAGCCCGGCCCCTGGATTCCAACGGCGACGATGGTGTGGCCCAGCGCGTTGCTGACGTAAATAATGACGGCGGCGATGGAGAGGATGCGGAGAATGGCGATGGCATCCGTGAAGAGGGGGCTGTACAGGTTGCGGATCAGATCGGCCCCGAAGACGACCATCACCCCGGCGACCAGGGCGCCCAGCATGGCGAGGTAGTTGATGGTCTGCTGGTAGATCCAGCGGAACCCTTCCGGGTTTTTGGGCCATCTTTCCGCGAGGAGGGGGGAGAGGGAGCTCATCACGACCCCCGAGCCGAGCAGCGCCAGATCGATGAACTTGAAGGCGGCGGCGTACTGGCCCACCGCCTCGGGGCCCTTCATCCACTCGAGCATCAGGGTGTCCACCCGGAAGTAGACGACCCAGAGGATTCCGGTCAGGCCGATGACGGCGGACTCCTTCAGGATGCGGCGGACCCACTCGCGCTCCCACATCCAGCGGAAGGGCGCCACTCCCCGAAGCCTGAAATAGAAGAAGAGGGCCCGCGGCATCCGCACGAATACGTGCGCGGCAATCAGCCACTCCACCGGCCAGCCGTTTTGTCTCCCGAAGAGGACAACGCCCAGGGTGAGGAGTTGGGAGATGACGGAGCCCGCGGCGACGTTTCCGCCCCGCAGGTGGGCCCGGTGGACGATCTCGAAGGTGTCGACGGCGGCGACGTAGTGCGTCAGCAGCAGGAAGACCACGGCCCACGTGTAGGCGGGGTCGTAGTCCCGCGAGAAAAGATAGGCGGCGCCCGCGAGGAGGGCGGCGGTGGCGAAAACGAGCTTCAGGACGATGCCGGCGGTGACGATGGGGTTGGACTGGTCCTTGTTCCGCGCCACCTCGCGCAGAAGGATCGTGTCGAAGCCGAAGTTGGCGATGACGGCGGTGAAGTTCAGGTAGACGAAGGCGAGGGCGAACTGCCCGTAGAAAGCGACGCCGAGATAGCGGGCCAGCGCCCGGGTGATGTAGAGGCCGATGAGCGCGTTGACGGCCACGCCCAGGACGAGGAGCGCCGAGTTGGAAAAGATTCTGGGTTTGAGGTCGTTTTCCAAGAGACGGTTCCTCAGGCGCGGTGTCCGGAACGGGCACCGATCTGTTTTCGGCAGGCCGCGAGAACGTCCGCGGCGGTGAGTTGGATGGGGGCCGCCGGGGAGTTTTCCCTGCCCACGAGGCAAAGAATGCGGTCGGTCCCGGGCCGGTAGCGGCCGATGTTCTCCCGCTTGAAAAGCGCGACTGAAGGGGCACCCGCCGCCCATGCGAGGTGAAGGGCGGCGGTGTCGCAGGTCAGGAAAAGATCCATCTTCCGCATGAGCGCCCCGGTGCCGTGGAAGCCAATCCGGCCGACGGTGTCCACCGCGCCCTCGCCGAATCTTTGGGCCAGCCGGGCGGTAAGGGCGGCCTCTGCGGGCCCGCCCGTCAGCAGGAACCGGGCGTTCTTCTCTTGCCGAAGCCCGCGCATGACCTCGAGAAATAAATCCTCGGCCCACACTTTTTCGGGGCGGTCGCTGCCGGGGTTCACGCCGACGAGCGGGCCCCCTCCGGGAAGGCGATCCGCGAGGGCGGCGGCTGTTTGTTCATCCGCGGCGCTCGGCCAGATTTCGAGGGCTTCTCCCGCAGGATTCGCGATGCCGAGCCGGGCGATCAGCTCCAGGTTGATGTCTCGCTCGTTGCGGGGCGTCTCCAGCGTCTCCGCGAGGGCGGTGTGGTAGAAGGTCCCGGCGCCTCGCGTGTCCCTTCCGGCGAGATGGGGAATTCCCATCGACCGGAAAAGGAGTCCCATCCGCACCGCGCCCTTGGGGGAGTAGAGCCCCATAAGGTTGACGGCGAGGTCGTATCTTTTTCTGCGGATGCGCACAAGGGCGGAGAGGAGCGCGCCCCAGCCGGCGGTGAAGGCGTTATTTCCCGGGGCCGAGTGCAAATCGACGGGAAAAATTTCTTCGACGTGGGGGCAGCCCTGCGCGGCGCGGGCGCTCTTCGTGCTGGTGAGAAGATCCACCCGGGCGCCTTCTCCGCAGCCACGCAGCGCCCGGATGGCGGGCACCGCCAGCAGAAAGTCTCCCATTCCCGCGATTTGCACCGCCAGGATGCGCGACTTCTCGAGGCGGGGGGCCTGGTTCGCCCGTTGGGCCCGCAGCCGCTCCAGCAGCCAGTCCTGAAGGGGGGTCATGCCTTCTCTGGGGTCGGGTGCGATCAACAAAGAGAGATTCCCCTGCCGGGAGGAAAAAATCGGATATCCGGGCGGGGTCAGTATAGCCGAGACCGGAAGTGGAGCGAAGAACGCTCCCCGCAGCCGGTTTGACCTGTCCACCCCTCCTTCCTAGACTGTCGCCATCTGCCGCCATTTCAGCGGACGCCTTGTGGGGAGAGCCGGATGAGCGATGGTCTGGAGGGCCGGTTTGCATCCTGGATGCAGGCCCGGATCGATCGGATCACCGCGGCGTGCACCTACTGCGGAAAATGCTACGAAGTCTGCCCGATGGTGCCCTACGGGGAGGCCCGGGGCGCCGGCCCGGAGCAGGTCACCCGCGCCGTCGTGGACATTCTCAACGATCGGCCCCATGCGCGCGCGGGCGCGGTCTGGGCCGAGACCTGTCAGAAAAGCGGTGTTTGCATCGAGGCCTGCCCGGAGGATGTGAATCCTCGGGAGATGCTCTCCTATGCCAAGCTGAAGCTCAAGTGGAAGGCGGAGGATGCGGAGCATATCGCGAAAAACGGCCGCGATTATTTCAAGAGTCTCAGCCGGGCGATCCGGCTCATGATGGCGTTTCAGGCGGAGCCGGATCTTTTCAAGGAGCTGACGTCGGTCCGCAGCGGCAAGAAAAAGAACATGGACGCGGTTTTCTATTTCGGCTGCAACATTCTTCAGACGCCCCACATTCTTCTCTCGTGCATTGATGTCTTCGACCGGATGGGGCTCTCCTACGAGGTGGCGGGGGGCATGGCCCATTGCTGCGGGATCAACCACATCCGGCGGGGAGATTTGACCGCCGGGGCGGCAATGGGCGCCAAGTCGCTCCAGCATTTCAGGGCCCATGAGCCGGAGATGGTGATTACTTTTTGTCCCACCTGCCAGATGCAGTACACGGAGTACATTCATCTCTACGAGGCGCCCGAAGTGGAAAAGCTGCCTTTTGTGCACATTACGCAGTACCTGGCCGGCAACCTGGACAAGCTCCGCGCGCTCTGTACGCACCCGGTCCGGAAGCGGATCGCCCTTCACGAACATACCGGGACGGACGGCGTGGCCGAAAACATCCGCAAGGTTCTGGGGGCGGTGCCGGGCCTGGAACTGGTCGAGGTGGCCCAGCGCGCGGATCACGGCTACCAGTGTCCCACTCTGCTGATTCCCGAAGCGAAGGCCGCCATGCGGGAGAAACTGTTCTCCTCGGCGGAAAGCGCCGGTGTGGACGCACTCGTGACGATTTACCACAGCTGCCACCGGGAGCTGTGCGGAGAGGAGAAGAGACACAGTTTCCGGGTCGTGAATTTCATGTCGATTCTGGGGGAGGCGATGGGCTTCTCCTATCCGGATCAGACGCAAGCCTTCAAGCTGTATGAAGATATCGATCGGGTGATTGCCGAAGCGGAGGATTTGCTGCGGGAGAATGGGGTGGACCCCGGGAAAATGCGGGATGAGCTGGAGAGGGTTCTCTATGCCAGGTGACCGTTTCGGCTGCTATGGAGGAAATGGCATGCGCAAGGTGGTGCTTTTCAGATCGATGTTCGTCCTGCTTTTCTTCTTCCTCGCGTCTCATTCCGCCTGGGGCGCGGAAACCACCAAGTGGTTCAATCTGGGCATTCAGGCCAAAAAAGACGACGAGAAGATCAAGTATTTCACGAAGGTCATCGAGATCGATCCCAATCACATCACGGCGTACAACAAC
>JAQBZT010000048.1 GCA_027622355.1 bacterium
TGGAGGGGGATTTTCCCATAGGGATCACCGGCGCCCGCATCCCGCACGATCAGCTCTCCTATCGTTTGTTTGCGGGGGATGAATTGATCCTGGCGGTCCCGAAAGGCCACCCTCTTGCAAAGCGGAAGCGGATCAAGGCCAAGGAACTGGCCGGCCAGAAAATGATTTTGCGCGAGAAGGGCTCGGGGACCCGCCTGGTGGCCGAGGAGCGTCTTCGCGCGGCGGGGATGGACATGAACGCGGTCCGCGTTGCCGCCGAGCTGGGAGATCCCCAGGGGGTCCGGACCGCGCTGAAGGCGGGCGTGGGCATCTCGATCGTCTCCCGGCACGCCGTCGAGGAGGACCTGCTCCGCGGCGACCTGAAGGAAGTCAAGATAGAGGGCTTCAACTGCGCCCGCTCGTTTTATTCGGTGGTCCACAAGGGAAGGTCCCTGACCCCGCTTTGCCGTACATTTCTCGAATTCATTCACGCCGAGAACTAGGGGGCGCATCTTCCGGCGGGGGGAAAGAAATTCCTGCCCGGCGCCGGTGGCGGCCCGTCCGCCTGCGGGAAAAAACGACATCAGTTTATTTTTCAATAAGTTACATTATCCTCCCGCTGTGTACCGAAAGGCATGGAACTTGCTTTTTAATTCTGTTGCGTGCGTGCGCCCCAGGAGAGAAGGGGCGGGCTATCCTGGAGCAGCGAGGAGCATACGATGGATTTCGGGTCTTTTGTGCGAGTGATGCAAATTCGGCGAAGTGGCGCCCTTTTGGCAAGCGTCATCCTTCTGGCGGGGCTCGTGGCCGCCTGCAGCCAGTCGAAGAATTTTGGCGAACGGCCCCCCCGGCCACAGCCGTGGGTGAAACTCGAGGCGGTACCCCCTCACGTTCTGGCGGTGCCGCGCGTGGCAGGCGTCTGGCTCTGGGATCGCCCCGGAGGGCCCTCCGCCCGGGCCGTCCGGCTGGTGGAGATCCCCTCGGGCACCGTGGGCAAAGTCATGTCCTTTGACGAAGGCAAGGCGAATATGTGGGGGTTCAACTCCCGCCTCGAATGGGAACAGATGGGCCTGCATGATCCGAATTGGCAGCCGGTCAGATGGGCCGAGGTCGCGACGCGCTTCGGCAAGGGGTGGGTGCGCATCGAGTTCCTGAATCCCTTGGGCACCAATTAGGGTTCCCACATTTTCGGGACCGCTTGAGCCGCCGATTTCCCCGTTTTGAAAATTGACAGAAAGATAGCCGGGCACTACGATTTTCCCCAGACCGCCTTTAGACTCTGGTGCAGCTTCCAGCTTCATTTTTTGTGAAGGAAAATCGTGATGCAGCTTCGGCATGTGTGTGGGGTGGCGGTTCTCGTTGCGGCCGCCTCGCTCGCCCCGTACGTCTCGGCCCAGAGAGACGCCCCCAGCGATCCCGCCAAGATCCAGAAGGCCCGAACCGCCTTGATGAAAAACATCAACCAGGACATGCGGAAGGCCCGCGTTGCCATTAAAAAGAAAGCCTTCCAGGAACTGGCGGCCACCAGCAAGGAACTCAGCGCGCTCATCGCCCGCATCCCGGAGTTGAGCCCCAAGGGCAGCGCCTTCGGCACGACGCGCATCAAGTCCGAGGTGTGGAAAAAATTTGATCATTTCCGGAAGCTTTCCACCGAATCCTCCGCCGCGGCCGCCCGGCTGGCGAAAGTGGCCGCGGAAGGCGACCAGAAGTCCGCGACGCAGGCCTTCCGGGGCCTCGCGAAAACCTGCACCAATTGCCATAAACCGTACCGGGAGAAAAAAACGGAAGAATGAAAACACTCGGCCTGTCTTTCCGCTGGCGATCCCGCGCCGTTTTATTATTCGGGTTGGCGTTCTTCGCCTTCGCGCTCTCCGGCTGCCTGGAGTTTCTCGAATCCGGCCCCCAGACGCCGGGGCGGGCCGGCCTCTTCCATGAGATCCAGCGGTTCGAGCTGGCGGCCCAGTGGAAGAACTGGCCCTACCTTTTGGAAAGCTTCTACCTCCCCGAGCACCGGAAAGAGATGGATACGATCTACGACGGAGATCCCGCGCGGTGGTTTCGAGAGGGGTTCGGCGGCCAGTCCCTTTCCGGGGGAATTGACGAGCCCGACAAGCAATTGTGCGTGCTGGCGCTGCGCGAGCGGCACGTGACCCCCCGCTTCGAGCCGCACTATGTGGTGTATTACCGCATTCAGGATCGTTGCCATCCAAACGGCGCGGAGCTGCCCAAGGGTGCCGTTGAAGGAAGAATGGAGTGGGGTTTTGAAGTGAAGGAGCGGCGCTGGGTCCACCTCCGCGCGGTGCGGTAAGTCTTGGCCCGCCCGGTCAGCCGCCGAGCGCGGCTTTGAGGGTTTCCTGCACGGTTTGCGGGTTGGCTTTTCCCTGGGTGGCCTTCATCACCTGGCCGACGAAAAAGCCGAGCAGCTTGGTTTTCCCGCCCCTGTAGGCGGCGGCCTCATCGGGATTGCCGGCGATCACCTCGGCGACCACCTTTTCGATGGCGCCGGTGTCCGATATCTGCGTTAAACCTTTCTCTTTCACGATTGCATCGGGGTCCACGCCGCTCTCGGCCATCTCGTCGAAGACCGTCTTGGCGATTTTGCCGCTGATGGTTCCGTCCGCGATGAGCGCGATCATTTTGGCCAGCTGCCCGGGCCGGATGGGGCACTCCTCGATCCTGACTTTCCGCTCGTTCAGTATGCGGAGGACATCGCCCATCACCCAGTTGCTCACCGCCTTGGCGCTTTCCCGGCCGGAGGCCCGGACGGTTTCCTCGAAATAATCCGCGAGGGGCCGTTCCGCCGTGAGCACATCCGCATCGTAGGGGGGAATACCGTAGGCGCTCTGGAAGCGGGCGCTTTTTGCGTCGGGGAGCTCGGGCAGCTCCTTTTGGACCGCATCGATCCACTCCTGGCCCACGGTGAGGGGGACGAGGTCGGGATCGGGAAAATAGCGGTAATCGTGGGCATACTCCTTGGAGCGCATGGGCTGCGTCATCCCCAAGGCATCGTTCCAGAGGCGGGTTTCCTGATAAATCCTGCCGCCCGAGGCGAGCGCCTCGCGCTGGCGTACCTCTTCGTACTCGAGCGCCCGCCGCATGTTCCGGAAAGAGTTGAGATTCTTGATCTCGACCTTCTCGCCGAGCGTGCTGCTTCCCGCCGGGCGGATCGAGATGTTGGCGTCGCACCGCAGGCTCCCCTCCTGCATGTTCCCATCGCAGATGCCGATGTACTGGACAAGGGTCCGCAGCTTGCGCATGTAAATCTCCGCCTCCTCGGGGGTGCGGAGGTCGGGCTCGCCGACGATCTCGAGGAGCGGAACGCCCGCCCGGTTGAGATCGACGTAGGAGTGGTTCGGATCGCCGAGCTCATCTCCGTGAATCAGTTTGCCGGCGTCCTCTTCCATGTGGATGCGGACGAGGCGGATGCGGCGCTCCTCGCCGCTCTTCAGGCGGATGTGCACCTCGCCGCCCGCGCAGATGGGCTGTTCGTACTGGCTGATCTGATAGCCCTTCGGGAGGTCGGGGTAGAAATAATGTTTCCGCGCAAAGCGGCAGGAGGGGGCGATCCGTGCCCCGACGGCGAGCCCCAGGCGGAGGGTGTAATCCACCACCTTGTGGTTCAGGACGGGGAGGACGCCGGGGAGTCCCAGATCGACGGTCGTGGTGTGGGCGTTGGGTTCTCCCCCGAAGGCGGCGCTGGAGCCGCAGAAGATCTTGCTTTCGGTGTTCAGCTGGGCGTGCACCTCGAGCCCGATGATGGTTTCAAATTCCATAAGCCTTCCCGATGGTCAGGGGCGAGCGGAAACCGGGCGCATATTGATGGAATCGCCCGGAGAAGAAAAGAGACTTGCGAAAATTCATCAGCCCCTATCCGGCCAGATGCGCGCGGACCCTCGCGGCGACCGCCCGCGTGAAGGTTTTGGTCCCCAATGCGCCGCCCAGATCGCCCGTGGTTTCGCCTGCCTCCAGGCATTCAAAGAGGCCATCCCGGAGCGCGCGGGCGTCCCGGGAGGCGCCGATGTGTTGCAAGAGCATGGCGAAGGCGCGGAAGATCGCCGTGGGGTTGGCCTTGTCCTGGCCCACGATGTCGGGCGCCGTTCCGTGCGCGGCATCGAACATCGCCACCACGACCTGGCCCTTTTCGTCAAAGGAGAGCGAGGCAGAAGCCCCGAGACCCATGCTGCCGACCAGCCCGCCCGCCAGGTCGGAGAGAAAATCCCCGTATTCGTTCAACACCAGGACGACCTGGAAGTCATCCGGGCTCATCACCAGCTTGGCGAGCAGGGCGTCGAAAAGCTCCCGGCGGTGCTCGACCTGGCCGGCGAAGAGAAACGTCTTTGAGACTTCACTCACAATGTCCTCGAAAAGACCGTCCGTCACCCGTTGAATCGTGTATTTGCTCGAGGAAGTGAGCGATTTCCGGTCCCGGGCGGCGATGCTGAAGGCGTAGTGGGCCGCCTTTTCCACGGTTTTCCGATCCACCACCCGGAGGCTCGCCGCGGCGTAGTCGCCGATCATCTGGCCGGGATCGTCATACGTTCCCCCGGTCGCCACCCGGACGATGTCGAGATCGATCTTCCCGGTGAAGTTGGTCTTGACGCCGGGAATGGTCGAGATCGGGCGATGGATGACGGAAAATTTGAGAAGTTTCCGCAGCACCGCGTTGGGGCTCTCCTCGATCGTCGCGGTCGGGTACTTCAGGCCGGTTTTGTGGGCCCGGAGAGATTCGGCGGCCTTGTCGTAGAACTTGCGCGGCGCCTCGCGCCGGTTTTCGTAGGAAAGATCGGTTGTTTCAAATTGATAGTTTCCCGAGAGCGCATCGGCGATCTCGCGGACGCTCTCGCAAATCTCTACGGAAATCCCATCGCCCAAAAGCTCGGCGATCGTATGGGTCTGGCTGTTCATCGGTGTCTCCCCCTCAGGGAGTGCTGGGTGGCAGTGCCAGGTGATGATCGGTGGCGGCCTCGAAAGCAGCCGTCGCCCGGAAGATGGATTCCTCCCCAAAGGGTTTCCCCAGGAACTGCAGCCCGATGGGGAGGCCGGATGCGGTGAAACCGCAGTTTTGGCTGATGCCCGGAAGGCCCGCGAGGTTGCAGGGAATCGTCAGGATGTCCGAGAGGTACATGCTGAGCGGGTCGTCCATCCGCTCGCCCAGCCGGAACGCCGGAGTGGGGGCGGTCGGGGTCAAGAGAACGTCCACCTGCGCGAACACTTTCTGGAAATCCTGTGAAATCAGCGTCCGTACTTTCTGGGCCTTGGTGTAGTAGGCGTCGTAATAGCCCGATGAAAGGGCATAGGTGCCGAGCATGATGCGGCGCTTGACCTCATCGCCGAACCCCTTCTCCCGGCTCTCGGCGTACATGCCGAAGAGGGGGCCGTATTCGGATTCGCCGGTTTTGCGCGCTCCGTAGCGTACGCCGTCGTATCTGGCCAGATTGCTGCTGGCCTCGGCCGGGGCCAGGATGTAGTAGACCGGCAGGGCGTAGTCTGTGTGCGGAAGCGAGACCTCCTGGGTGGCGGCGCCGAGGCTCTCCATCACCTCGATGGCCGAGCGGACGGCGGCCTCCACCTCTGGGTCCATCCCCTCGAGGAAGTACTCCTTCGGGATACCGATGCGCATGCCTTTCGCGCCCTTGCCAAGGGCGGCGGCATAGTCGGGAACGGGTTCCCGCATCGAGGTGGAATCGAGCGGGTCGTGGCCGCTCACCGCGCCGAGGAGCAGGGCCGCGTCCCGCACGTCCCGTGCCAAGGGCCCGATCTGATCGAGCGAGCTCGCGAAAGCGATCAACCCGTAGCGCGAGACGCGCCCATAGGTCGGCTTCATCCCCACGATGCCGCAGCAGGCGGCCGGCTGGCGGATCGAGCCGCCCGTATCCGAGCCGAGCGCCGCGGCGCACGAGCGGGCTGCCACCGCCGCCGCGGAGCCGCCGCTGCTGCCGCCCGGAATGGTGTCGAGGTTCCAGGGATTTCTCGTTGTGGCGAAGGCGCTGTTCTCGGTGGAGGAGCCCATGGCGAACTCGTCCATGTTCAGCTTCCCGAGGATGACGGCGCCGGCTTCCTTCAGAAGGCGCACGGCGGTGGCGTCGTAGGGCGCGATGAAATTCTCGAGGAACCGCGATGAGCAGGTGGTCCGCACCCCTTTGGTGCAGAGAAGGTCCTTGACCGCCACGGGAACGCCGAGCAGGGGGGAGGCGCCGCTTCCCGCTTTCAGTTTTTTGTCCGCCTCCCGGGCCGCGGCGATGGCTTCCTTTTCCATGACGGTGACGTAAGCGTGGATTTTGTCTTCGGTTTCCGCAATTCTTTCCAGATAGGCGCGGGTAGCCTCCTCGGAGGAGACCTTGCCGGAGCGGAGCTTCTCGCTCAGGGCCGAGGCCGTCCACGTGACGATTTCATTCATTCGGGCAAATTCCTTTCCGGGGGTTCGCGAAACCGGGTCTAAAGCTCATCGCCAAACGAGGTTCCCACGGCCCGGGCCACCTTGATGAAGTCCGAATCCGGGGAGGCGAGGCGTTGCCCCTTCGCCGCGTTTTCGAGCGGTACAGCGGCGATTTTGCCGTTTTTCAGCGATACCATGTGCCCGAATTTTCCCTCGATTGCCAGAAAGGCGGCGTGGACGCCGAAGCGCGTGGAGAGATTCCGGTCGTAGGTGGAGGGCGAGCCGCCGCGCTGGATATGCCCCAGGGTGGTCACACGGGTTTCGATGCCGGTTTCGGTTTCGATGGCCTCTCCCACGCGGATGCCGATTCCCCCGAGGCGCCGGGGTTCGGTCGGGTCTGCCACCAATCTGCCGACAACGACATCTTTCCCGATTTCGTGGGCGCCCTCGGCGACGACGATGATGCTGAAGTTCCTGCCGGATGCCCGCTCTTCCCGGATTTTGTTCGACACCGCTTCCATCGAGAAGGGAATCTCGGGAATGAGGATGACGTCCGCGCCGCCGGCGAGCCCGGAGAAAAGCGCAATCCAGCCCGCGTTCCGGCCCATCACCTCGATGACCATGGCGCGCTGGTGGCTCTCGGCCGTGGTGCGGATCCGGTCGATGGCCTCGGTGGCGGTGCCCACCGCCGTGTCGAACCCGAAGGTGACATCGGTCGCGAGGAGATCGTTGTCAATCGTTTTGGGTACGCAGACGGCCGGAATGCCTTTCCGGTAGAGTTCGTAGGTCATGCTGATGGTGCCGTCTCCGCCGATGGCGATCAGGCCGTCGAGGCCGGCTTCGTGGAAGTTTTTGACGACCGTATCCGACATGTCGACCGTCTTGTGCTCGCCGTCGATGTGCATGATGTAGGAAAAGGGATTGTCGCGGTTCGAGGTGCCCAGGATGGTTCCTCCCCGGGACAGAATATCTTCCACCCGGGAGGAATCGAGCGGAATGAATTGCTTGTGGATCAGCCCGCTGTAGGCGTTTCGGATGCCGAGCATGCGGACGCCGGCTTCCTCCGCCGTGAGGGTGACGGCCCGGATCACCGCGTTGAGTCCGGGGCAGTCGCCGCCGCCGGTGAGGATACCCAGACTCCGGACTCTTTTCTTGGGACGGGAAGGCTTTGCCGTCATGGTGGATCCCCCCTCGTTTGAGCGCCCGGGCAGTAGTTCCTAGAGCCGCCGCATTATAAAACAGGCGTAGCCCAAACTCTGCCGGCCGCCTTCGTGATGGAAAATTTCCAGTTCCTTCTGCCATTCGTTGAGCGTGGCCTGTTCGCCGGATGACCCCTGGTACTCCTTGCGGTTTTCCAGAATCGCACGGGCCTGGCCCGCGTAGAATTCCTCCCAGACGCTCTCCTGGGACAAATCGGCCGAGACGACCTCGAAGCCCCGGGCGCCCAAAGAGGCCTTCCGCGCATCCACCTCGCAAATCGGCGCTGGGCATTTCGATTCAATCCACTCGCGGACGGCGGGGGCGGCGGTTCGCGATGCGTCCGGCCGCCATACGAGTTCCGAGTACGCCAGCCATCCTCCGGGCCTCACCACCTGTGCCAGAAGTTCCAGAAGAACCGCGGAACAGTCCGAAAAGGGGCTCGCGTTCAGGATGGCGAGGTCAAAGAATCCCTCGTCGAAGGGCAGGTCGTCCGGCGCGCCGTCCATCACGTTGACGATGTGGCCCATGTCGGAGAGCAGGATTCTTCTCCGCGCTTCCTCGGCGAATTCGGGCCGGTGCTCCATCCCGATCACCATGCAGCCGAACTGCTGGGCGAGGATGAGGCATCCCTCTCCCTTCCCGCAGGCCGCGTCCAGGACGTTCGATGCGGGGGAGAGGCCGCAGGCCATTCCCAACTGTTCGAGGAATACCGAAGAAACCGGGCACAGAAAATCGTTGTGCTTGTAGCGTTCGAAGAGGTCGAGAGCCATCAAGAAACCTTCAGGTGGTTTCGCTAAAAAGGTGAAAGCCCGATCAAATCCAGTATGAGCAGAAGAGACGCCAAACCCAAGACGCCCAGAATGGACAGGGCCACAAGACCGAACAGCTTTTCGTAGATCATCTCACACTCCCCCGGTTCTGATGGGTCTATGATGATTTTTTCTTCTTCCAGTTTTTGGGTTGGGATTTTCCGATCTGAAGAAGTATTTTCCCGTCCTTGAACACGCTCACCGTTCCGGTGGATTCGCTGATGGCGAAAGAGATGGCCGCGCTGACGTCGGTAATTCCGGCGGCGGCCATGTGGCGGGAGCCCAGCCCCTGCGGCAAGTCCAGTTCCGGGGCGGCGTTCAAATGCCGTCCGGCAGCCTCGATGACGCCGTCCCCCCGGATGACGAAAGCCCCGTCAATGGCGCTGAACTCCTTGATGGTCTCGCGCAGCCCGGAGTCGAGAATGTTGCGCTGCTCCTCGGGGTATCCGTGGAAGGGATTGATCACCATCTGCCGGGAATACTGAAGAACCAGCTCGTGATCGCCCAGCACGATAAGCGAACCGCGCGGCTTTCCCTCTCTTCCCTCGGCTGCGAGTTCCAGGGCGAGCGAGAGCACCGACTCGAACACCTTCGGGTCCACGCCATTCACCGTGCTTTGCGTTTCGGAAAGCTGAATCATTTCCTGCTCTTTGTCGAGACGGAAAACGAGCAAGGTGTCGATCTCCTGGTTTTCCGGCAGGCCCGTCAGGCAAACGATCGTGTCTTCCTTCGAAATCTTGCCTTCGCTCAGGGCGATGACCATGCCCATTTTGATGGCGTCCAGACGATTGAGCATCAAGGAAGGCAGAAGGATGACGTGGCAACCTTTCTCTTGAAGCGATTCCGTGAGTTCGGCGTTGGCGGTGGTGATGAAGCGTTCCACCTCCTGGGGGAGTAGCTGAAGAATTTCGAGGTTCTTCAGGGCGTCCGCGTAGACGAAGATGGCGCGCCCCCCGAGCTGGGCGCATATCTGCGCCGCCGCCTCAATCAAGATTTCGCTTTGTCCGATGACCTTCGCCAATGAAACCTCCAGAGCTATCCGGCTTTGTCGATCGGCACGTATCGCGTGTTGCCGCGCCGCTCGACAAGAAAAATATGTCCTTCTTTATCGCCTTTTTTCAGTGCCTGGTGAAAGTCCCCGACGCTTTCGATGGGCAGATGATTGACTTCGACGATCACATCGCCCGGCCGCAGTCTGGCGTTGTCCGCCGGGCTGCTTTTCTGGATGCCGGTAATGATGACGCCTTTCTTCGAACTTGACTGAAAGCGACGGGCCGTCTCCGGCGTCAGCGTCGTGACGCGAAGCCCCAGTTTCAGAGAGGGCGTGCTCTGGGGCTGTGGCCGCGAAGCCAGGGTTTCGGAGGGAAGCTTGCCCACAGCGATTGTCAGGGAAATTTTCTTTCCCTGCCGGATGATTTCCATGACGGCTTTCGAGCCGGGTTTCAGGTCGGCGGCCGTGAGCGAGAGCGACCGGAAGTCCGAGATCTTCTTGCCGTTCAGCGAGGTGATGATGTCTCCCTGCTTCACCCCGGCTTTCATGGCGGGGCCGCCTTCGACGACCTTGCGGACGAGCGCGCCCACGGCCTTTTCGAGTCCGAAGCGCCTGGCCAGCTTTTCGTTCCAGGGCTGAATGGATACACCCAGGAATTCCCGCGTCACGGTGCCGGTTCGAAGCTGTGGAATGATTTTCTTGACGACGTTTACCGGGATGGCGAAGCCGATGCCGATGTTTCCGCCGGAGCGGCTGAAAATCGCCGTGTTGATGCCGACGACGTTTCCTTTCAGATCGAAAAGGGGGCCGCCGCTGTTTCCCGGATTGATCGAGGCGTCGGTTTGGATGAAATCGTCATATGGCCCCGCGCCGATGATGCGCCCCTTGGCGCTCACGATTCCGGCGGTGACGGTGTGAGAGAGGCCGAAGGGGTTTCCGATGGCCATAACCCAATCGCCCACCCGGAGCTTGTCGCTGTTCCCCAGATTGACGGCGGGGAGCTCTTCGCCGGGCTTGAGTTCCACCCGGAGGAGCGCAAGATCGGTGCGCGGGTCCCGGCCCACGACAGCAGCCTTGCGGGTTTTTTTGTCATCGAAGACCACGGTGATGCTGGTCGCCGCGCTGATGACATGGTTGTTGGTGAGAATCAGCCCGCTCTTATCAATGATGAATCCCGAGCCCAGGCTGCTGCTCTTCTGGGAAGGGGCTCTTCTTTCGGGAACGCCCGGGGGCGGCTCGAAGAAGGGGTTGTCCTCGAAAAACCGGCGGAAAAGCTCGCTCCAGGGATCTCCGGGCATACCCGGGATTCCCTGCCGCGCGGGGGCGACGGTTTCGGCGCGGATGTTGACCACCGAGGGGCGGAGTCGCTCGGCCAGATCTGCCAGCGAGGGCATGTTGTTGGCGGCGCCGACCGATCGGGGGAGCGCCGCCAGCCCCGCAAGGACGATCAAGGCGCAGAAAACAAGCGTTTTTACCGGGAAAGCTGTTTTTTGTGCTCTATAAAGCGGACCAACCATTTTGTAAAACTCCCTTTCGGTTTTGAATCAAAGACGGCGGTCTTCGACAGGTGCAATATAGCAGATTCGGGGAAGCGCCCAAACAGCAGAGAGAGGGGAACCCGTCAAAAATCAGAGATTTTCAGATCAAACCCGGCCGAAGGGCTCCCGCCGGGAGGAAACCCGGAGAGGGCCGGATTTGCAATACGTAGAAAGGAGGCCGCCGTTCATCTCGCGCGTCACAACGAAAAATGAGCCTCTCCCGCCCGGGTCCTCCTTCGCAATGCATGGGGCGGACCGTTGATTTTTCAACAAAGCCCGCTGCTCACACCGGCTTGGACGCCCCCAGGTTCCCGCTGGAGGAGGCGGGGGACCGCGAAACCCCCCGCTTCCGCTGGCAATTTTGCGCTCCAGGTGGAATTCTTCCATTTCGCGCGGTTTTTCGGGCAAAGATGGCGTGCTCCGCGAAGCGGGCCATCGGGCATCAAGGAGTGTTCGATTGACGGGAAACACAGCCGGCGCTTTGTGGGCGCTCTCTGCAGCGGTCCTCGCCGCCTACACCAATGTCATTTCGACGAGCCCGGTCCGGCGGCTGGGCGTGCTGACCGCGACCTGCATCACGAACAGCGTCAACATCCTGATCCTCGGGATCATCGGCTGGTGGCTCTACCGGGAGGATCAGTTCAGCTGGGCGGGGATTTTGTGGTTCGCCCTCCTGGGCGTTACGGCCTACAGCTACGGCCGCTTCGTTTTCTATCAGGGCCTCTCGACCATCGGCCCCTCGCGGCAGATGACGCTGATGAGCCTGGCCCCTTTTCTCAGTCTTTTTCTCGGTGTGATGTTCCTCGGCGAGGAGCCCCGGCTCCCGGTTATTCTTGGCACCTTCCTCGTGGCGGGCGGCGTGGTGTTCGTCAGCTACGAGCCGACCGAGGGCGGCAGCTGGTACCACAAGGGAATCATCTGGGGGTTTCTCAGCGCCATCTCGGTGGGCGTCAGTTTCTTCATCCGGAAGAAGGGGCTCGCCGCCATGCCGAATGTCGCACTCACCGTCGCCTGGGCGAACTTCGTGAGCCTTCCCATCATTCTGAGTCTGCGGCCCCTCGTCCCCTCTGCGTATTTCGCCATCTCGGATCGCGCCGCCATCCGGGTGATGCTCATCGCGGGCGCTTTCAACGCTGGCAGCCAAATTCTCATGAACTACGCCGTTTTTGTCGGAGACATCAGCGTGGTCACCCCCATCTACACATCCGCCCCCATTTTTTCCCTCATCTTCGTGGCCCTCTTCGGGCGGGGCCTCGAGCGCACGCGCGGGACGCTGGTGGTGGGCGTTCTCCTCACCGTCGCGGGGGTGACCGCCATCGTCCTCGGGCGGGGATGAGGTGGGGCATGTTCCCGCCTGGCGTTGATTCGGGACGGCGGGAGGAGTAGTCTATTTCATATCTCGACAGAAAGAGGGCTTGGATGCACGGGATGTTTTGCCCGAAGAGTACTGACACTGGGTGAAGAAAACGCACCTATTCCTTGATTCTTACCGGAGGACAGCGAAATGGGAGACAAGGCGTTTATTGACAGCTTCCTGGCGGAGAAGCGCATGTGCCGCTTCTCGGTGACGCGCAGCGACGGCGGCCAGCTCATCCGCCCGATCTGGTACAAGTGGGAAGACGGAAAATTCTGGATCAGCACCAAGTCGAGCGGCGTTCACACCCGCATCGTCAAGAAAAACCCCAAGATCTCCATCGTCGTCGACAAGGACGATCCGCCCTACAAGGCCGTCGTCTGCGAGGGCGAGGTCGAACTCATCGAAGGCGTCGGCAAGGATCACGAGCTCATCGGCCAGATGGCCGCGCGCTACCTTCCGCCCCCCATCGTCGAGAAGTTCATGGCCGGCCCGGTGGCCCAGGTCGATCGCGTCCGCTTCATCGTCCATCCCAAGCGGTGGACCATCTGGGATGCGAGCGCCGAGCCGCCCTTCCCGGCGCGGCCGGGCAATTACTCCTAGCGCCGAAACGCAAAAAAAATCGGGCGGTCCCCCCGCGGGGCCGCCCGTTTTTTTGTCTCTTGTTTTTTGGGTCCGAGATGTTTTTTGCTAGAGGCTGTCGCCCACC
>JAQBZT010000049.1 GCA_027622355.1 bacterium
GGAGAGGGCGTTTTTGCCGTCGATCTGCGGGCCCGCCGCATCTGATCCGCCCTGAACCCGTTGCGCCCCCCCGAAGGACGGGATGTCCTCGCGCCCGAGCGTCCTCTTCTCCTTCTTTCAGCGTTACGGAAGCGGCTCGCCGCTTAGATTCTCGGCGCGTTCGATATCGATGAGGACGGCCAGACCCTTCTTCTCCGGGTCGCTGTCGCGCTCGGCCTGCTGCATCGTCTCCCAGACCCGTTCGTACTCGGGGCCCGAGGTGAAAAGCCGCGCCGTGCCGTAGAAGCGCGCGATACCCCCTTTGGGCAGCACCCCGCTCGCCCGCAGTTCGCGGTCGCGGAAGAAGACGGTGAGTTTCGTGCCGTCCTTCACCGCATCGTGCGTGGAGCCGCGGCCGCGGTCCCAGTAGGCGAGCGTCTCATCGTCGTAGACGAGGATGCTGCCCTTGGGCGTGATCTGCGCGTAGCCGTTGGAAAGAACGGTGCCGAGAGTGCACACGTTGTTGGGAAAGGCCATGTTGATGGGCTCGTGAAGCGCCTTGGGTATCTTCGCCATGTGGATGTTTCTCCTCGGATTTCGGGTGGATGATGGTTAAGAGCATTTTTTTTGGCCAGAGCCCGCCGGCAACCGGAAGATTTCGGCTGCCGCGAGCACTTCCCGATCCGAGGCGCCGCCCGCGATGAGCACGCTGTCGTCCTGCAGCCGGGTGGCCGTGTGGAACCTTCGCTCGTAGCGCATGGCTCCCGAGAGCGGCTGAAAGCAGTTCCCCTCCGCATAAAAGATTTCGCCGCTGGTGAGCGTCTGGCCGTTTCCCCACCCGCCGAGGAGAAGAACCCGCCCGCCCGGAAGTTGCGTGGCCGTGTGCTGCTGCCGGGGAGTGTGGAGCCGGTTCGCAAGGGTGCGGAAGGTGCCGCGATCCGGGTCAAAAATTTCGGCGCTGGCCAGCGTCCCGTCGGGGCCGAGGCCGCCGGCGAGGAGTACCGCTCCGCCGGGGAGCCGGGTGGCCGTGTGCCTTCGCCGCGGACTCTCCAGCTTTCCGGGGACAAGATGGGTTCTGCCCGTCGCCGGGTCGAACACTTCGGCATAATGCGCGCCCTCGCCCCTTGCGCCGCCGACGAGAAGGACGCGCCCGTCTTTCAGCAGCGTGGCGGTGTGCTGCTGGCGGGCGATGAAAAGGGGGCGCTGCACCGCTTCGAAAACGCCCGTATTCGGATCGAATAGCTCCATGCTTTTCAGGGTACGCTGGCTGTCCGTTCCCCCGGCGATGAGAACCCTTCCATCCGCAAGCAGGGTGGCGGTGTGATCGTAGCGCGCCTCCTTCATCGGGGTCTTTCCCGAGAATTCTCCGCTGGCTCCGAAGAGAAGGGCGCCGCTGAGAGGGGTGGTGGTGTTTCTCCATCCGCCGGTGAGAAGGACGCGGCCATCCTTCAGTTTCGTGGCCTGGTGCCATCCCCGGGGCGAGAGGGCAGGCGGCGCCTGCTGCCGGAATTTTCCCTGGCGGAAATCGTAGATCTCCAGGCTGGGCAGCGGGTCGGTTTTTGTGAAGCCGGCGAGGAGCAGGACGCTCCCGTCTTTCAGGAGGGTGGCGGTGTGCCCGTGCCGGGGCGTATTGAGGCTGGAGACAAGGGTGAATTCCCCATCTTCCGTGCAGCCGGCCAGCAGCAGGAAAGCGGCGATCCCGCCGAGACATTTTGCGATGGCGCGCTGGCGTTGTGTTCTCAATATGCCCTCGATACAGGAAGCGCTTGGGCGCCGGTTCAGGTGGCGTAAATGATTCAATCCGCGAGCGTTTTCATGCCCAAATTTGTCTCACATATTTCAAAATCGGGAAATCTCCCCGGCGTGCCCATTTTCCCGATTTTCGCTGGTTGACAAGTCTTTTCCGTCCTCCTTAAGGTATGAATATCTCCACTGGATATTTGTTATCAAATTGGGAAAGGCCAGCTTAGAGAGGCCAACGCGGGAGGAAACTTTATGTTTAGACGTTTGGGTGTGGCTGTGTTGGGACTTCTGGTGGCTGTGTCCTTTGCGGCGACGGAAGCGCCCGCCGCCGGGAAAAAATACAGCATCGGTACCTCTCCTCCGGGATTTACCGCGATTCTTGTTGGCGGCGCTTTTGCATCGTTCGTGAACAAGGAGGTGGACGGCATTTCCATCAATGTTCCCTCGTCCAAGGGCTTTGTGGCGAACCTGCGCGGCATGGAAGCGGGCCAGTATGATTTCATGCTGAACGCGGCCGGCCTGGTGTCCCAGGCGGTGGACAGCATCAAGCCCTTCAAGCGCAAGCACAAGAGCATACGGGGTCTTCTGCCATTTGTTGACGTTCCGTATCACTTTGTGGTGACCGCCAATTCAGGCATCAAGTCGGTGCAGGACCTCAAGGGCAAGCGCGTCAACCTCGGTCCGAGAGGAGGCATCACGAATCTGAGCGTGACGATCCTCCTGAAGATCGCGGGTATTTGGGACGATGTGAAGAAAGAGTACATGGACGTGGCCGATGCGGCCACGGCGATGGGCGATAACCGCATTGACGCCTTTTTCCAGCCCTCTCCGATTCCCTCCGGCAATGTCATCAAGCTGGCGAACGCGACGGGCGGCATTCATCTCCTCCCGATCAGTGGGAAATTCGGCGAGGCAGGCATGAAGAAGCTGCCCGGCCGGGTGCCCATGAAGGTTCCCGCCGGAACCTACAAGGGCCAAACGGCAACGGTTGAGACCATCGGCCATCTGGCGATCTTCGCCGTGCGCAATACCGTTCCGACCGATGATGTCTACCGCATCATGAAAGCCGTGATGTCCGAGAAGGGCAAAAAGACGCTGCCGCGCGCCCACAAGGCTCTCCGCCACCTTTACCGCCTGGCGCCGGGCTGGACTTTTTTCCGCGCATCCAAGATCAAGATGCACCCCGGCGCCATCCGCTACTGGGATGAAGCCGGCCAGAAAGTGCCTGCCGATCTCCGCTAGTCTCACCTCCCGGGAGGCCTTGCGGCCTTCCGGGAGGATATCGTTTTTCGCTCGGGAAGAAAGGGTTTCTGGTGGCCGGAAAATTCATCAGAAGGATGGGCAAGATACTCGGCACTGGAGCGACGAGGCAGCGTGAGCTGACCGGCTTTACGAAGCGTTTCGTTCGTGTCGTTGCCTTCATCTTTGCGGCGATCTTTATCTACAGCGCGATGAACGGGGCGGGAGTTTACTTCGGCCCGAGAAACATCACGCCTTTCACGATGCGTTTTCCCTTCATGCCGTTCTTCAACGACCACTTTTTGCTTCCGCTCTACTTGCTGTTCACGAGCGTTTTGATATTCGTTCTCTATCCGGCGTCGAAGAAAAGCTCTCCGATGGATCGCCCCTCGGCGATCGACTGGCTGCTCTGCATTCTGGCGCTGGCGGTCTTCGTTGAGTATGTCATGTTTTACGAGATGCGCGGCGAGAATGAAGGACTTCCGGCCGTTTGGAACGACACGCTCTTCGGCGGCATCGCCACCGTGATGGCGCTGGAGATCTGCCGCCGGGTGCTCGGGAACATTCTTCCCGCCATGGCCCTTCTTTTTATGCTCTACGACTGGCTCGGCCCCTACATGCCGGGCGATATTCTCTCCCACAAGGGACAACCCTGGACCGAGGTCCTTTATATGTCTTACGGAGCCTCGGGCATGTTCGGCATCGTCACCCGCGTTTTCGCGAACGTGGTCTTTCTCTTTGTCGTATTCGGCTCGTTTCTGCAGCGGACCCGCGTGGGCGATGTCTTTATCGATCTCGCCTTTGCGGTGGTGGGCCGATCGCGGGGCGGGGCGGCCAAGGCGGCGGTGGTATCGAGCTGTCTGGTGGGCTCGGTCGTGGGAAGCGGGGCCGCCAATATCGCCATTACCGGGACCTTCACCATCCCGTTGATGAAAAAAGGCGGCTATTCGCCCGAATACGCCGGCGCCATCGAGGCCGTGGCCAGCATCGGCGGCCACTTGATGCCGCCCGTCATGGGGGCCAGCGTGTTTCTCATGGCGGCGCTGACGGAAATTCCTTATTCGGAAATCATCATCATCTCCTTTGTTCCGGCGGTTCTTTACTACGTTTCGGTGTTCGCCTCCGCGCATCTGCGGGCCTGCAAGAAAGGGATTGGGAGAATGGCGGAGGGAGACATCAAGCCGGTACCCGATATTTTGCGGAAAGACGGGCTTCTTCTGCTCCCGCTGGTGGTTTTGGTCATCCTTCTCCTGTACCAGTTCAGCCCGTTCTACGCGGCCTTCTGGTCGCTATCGAGCGCAGTGGTCTGCTACACGATCCGGCGCAAGGAATGGTTCATTTTCGGGATGGAAGCAGCGGTTTTTGCCCTGGGTTTTGTCTATAGCCCCGGCATTCTTTACTACGTCGCCGCCGCCGCACTGATCGGCTACTTCCGGAAAGAGACGCGGGCCTTCATCCAGGAAATTTTCGACACCTTCATCGGGGGCTCCATGAATTCGCTGGTCATCGGCGCAACAGCCGGGGTGATGGGCGTGGTGCTGGGCGCGATATCGCACACCGGCCTTGGGCTGAAGTTCCCCGAAGTGATACTGGCCTACTCGTACGATACTCTGTGGATTGCCCTCATTTTGACCGCCTTGGCGAGCTACGTCCTCGGGATGGGGATGACCATCGGGGCGAGCTACATTCTCATCGTGATCCTGGCCGGCCCGGCCCTTCAGGAATTCGGCCTGACCATGATCACCGCGCATCTCATTGTCTATTGGCTGAGCCAGGACGCGGCGCTGACGCCGCCCTTCGCTCTGGGCGCATTCATCGCGGCGGGAATTGCGAAGGGTGATCCCATGATGACGGGTTTCCACTCCCTCAAGATAGCCAAGCCGCTTTATCTTGTTCCCCTGATGATGGCCTATTCTCCGGCGGTGCTCATGCAGGGGGGCACGCCGTTTATCGACTCCGTTGTGATGTGGATCTCGCTGGCGATCGCCTTTATCGTCAGTGCGGCAGCCCTCGAGGGATATTTCATCCGGAATCTCACCCTTCTTGACCGGGCGATTCTGCTTGTGGCGACGGTATTGCTGATGTGGCCGGTGGAGATTGCCCATCCGGGCCCCTTCTGGACGAAGGCGGCTGGTCTGGGCTTGATGGGCTTCTCTCTCTACATGCAGTCGCTTCGCCCCGCAGATTTTGCGGAAAACGTAGCGGCGGCGCGGGCGTCGGCCACGGTCGCCACATCCTCCGCCTAGCCCGGGCGGATCTTTCGGCACAAAGACAAGAAGAGATGAACCTTTGGGGGGGGATGTGCGCCTGGGGCTCAGGAAGCGGGCGGCTCCTCCAGCGCCTCGGCGAGATATTCGGCCAGATGGCGGGCCCGGCGGCCCGTTCCGTGCGCGATCTGCTGTCGGCAGGAGACGCCGTTCGCCACGATGCGGGTTTGCGCCTCCGCCCCCCGGACGGCCGGGAAGAGGGTCAGCTCGCCGATGGACATTGAGATGTCGTAGTGCTCTTTTTCGAAGCCGAATGAGCCGGCCATGCCGCAGCAGCCAGAATGAATTTCCTCGACCTCTGCGCCCGGGATCAGCCGGAGGGCTTCGAGTAAGGGGCGGGTCCCGACGAGGGATTTCTGGTGGCAATGCCCGTGGACGAGCATCTTTCCGGGCCGCTCCCGGAATGAAAGCCGGAACCGGCCGGCCTCTTTTTCACGCAGCAAAAACTCCTCGAGCAGAAAAGCGCTTTCGGCCAGCTTCCGGCTCGCCTCCCCCGGCACGAGATCGGGGTATTCATCCCGGAAGGTGAGCAGGCAGCTGGGTTCGACGCCGACGATGGGAACGCCCTGCGCGAGGTGCTCCGAGAGGCTTTGGAGGTTCGCCTCGGCCTGGGCCTTTCCTTCCCGGAGAAGTCCGCCCGAAATCAGCGTGCGCCCACAGCAGCCGATCTTGGCGAGGATGACCTCGTAGCCCGCCGCCTCGAGCACCTGGACCGCCGCCTGGCCGATCTCCGGGAAGTTGTAGTTCGTGAATGTGTCGTTCAGGAAAAGCACTTTCCCGTTTCCTCCGGCGTGGATCGGGCGGCCCTCGAACCATTCCTGAAAAGTAGTGGCGACGAGGGCGGGGAGCGTGCGCCGCCGGTCGATGCCGAGGAAGCGGTCCATCAGCCATTTGAAGGGAGCCGAGGCAGCTACCGCGTTGGTGAGCCGGGCGAAGGGGGCGCTCAGCCGGTTGAGGGCAGGGAGGCTCCCGAGGAGCCGCACGCGCAGGGGAGTGCCGCCCCGGTCCCACTGCGCCTGGAGGACCTCTCCCTTGATCTTGGCCATGTCCACGCTGGAGGGGCACTCCGCCTTGCAGCCCTTGCACCCGAGACACAGATCGAGCACCTGGTAGAGCCGCTTGCTGGCGAGGTCCTCGCCGGGGATTCCCTGGGCGATTACCTCGCGCAGGGCGTTCGCCCGGCCGCGGGTGGAGTGCTCCTCCTCGCGGGTCACTTGGTAGGAGGGGCACATCGTTCCGTCGCGCTTGCGGCAGGCGCCCACCCCGTTGCACATCTCAATGGCGCGCAGAAAGCCGCCGTCGGCCGAAAAATCCTGTACCGTCTCAATGGGCAGGGGCTTGTACTCGGACTCCCGGAAACGCAGGTTTTCCGTAAAGGAGGGGCCGTCCACGATTTTGCCGGGATTCATCAGCCCCTCCGGGTCGAAGGCGTGTTTCACCTGACGGAACGCGTCGTAGAGCTGTGGCCCGAAGAATTTGGGTATCCACTGGCTCCGGGCGAGTCCGTCGCCGTGCTCACCGCTCATCGCGCCCCCGAACTCGAGAACGAGATCGGCAACCTCCTGGGCAATCGCCGCCATCCTCTTGATGTCGGCGGCGTCCTTGAGATTGATGATTGGCCGGATGTGAAGGAGTCCGACGCTCACGTGCCCGTAGTAGGAGGCGACGGCGCCGTGGCTTTGGAGAATGGCGTGAATCCGATGGTAGTAACGCTCCAGTTTTTCCGGCGCGACGGCGCAGTCCTCGATGAAGGCGAGGGATTTGCCGTCTCCTTTTTTGCCGAGGAGAAAGCCGAGCCCCGCCTTGCGGACGTTGTTGACGACGGCCTGATCGGCCGGGTCGATCATCTTGACCTGGGCGTAGCCTACGCCCTCGCGCTCGAGCTCCTCTGAAAGTTTCTCGACCTTCTCTCTGGCCTCTTCTCCGGTTTCGCCGAAGAATTCGATGAAAAGAGAGGCATCGGGCCGGCCCCGGATAAATGTTTTCATCCCTCTGCGCGCTTCGATGTTGTTTTCGGCCAGATCGAGGATGAGCCTGTCCATGAGTTCGAGCGAGGAGACGCCGTGGGCCAGAATCCGGCCCGCGGAGGCGAAGGCTGCTTCGATCCGCTCGAAGTGGACCACGAGCATGGCCTGGGCCCGGGGCCGGGGGATGATGTTGACTTTGGTCTCGGTGACGACCCCGAGCGTTCCCTCGGCGCCGACGAGCACCTTGGCGAGGTTGAAGTCCCCCGGCCGGGCCAGTTCGTCGAGGTTGTAGCCGCTGACGCGGCGCATGATCTTCGGGTAGCGGCGCGCGATCTCATCGCGGTTCGCGTCCACGAGGCGGTGGAGACCCCGGTAGATGTCTCCCGTCCGTCCCGCTTCGGCCAGTCTCCGCTGCAGGGCGTCCCCGTCGAGCGGCCCGAAGGAAAAAGATTCGCCATCGGATAGATAGCCGCTCGCCTCGATGACGTGATCTACCATCTTCCCGTAGACAATAGACCGTGAGCCGGAGGAGTTATTCCCCAGCATTCCACCGATGGTGGCGCGGCTGCTGGTCGAAGTGTTGGGGCCGAAACAAAAGCCGTGCGGCTTGAAATAGTCGTTCAGGTGGTCCTGCACGAGGCCGGGCTCGACGCGGACCCAGCCGGCGTCGAGGTCATAATCCAGCACACGAGTCATGTATTTGGAAAAATCGAGGACGATCGCCTTCCCGACGGCCTGACCGGCAAGGCTGGTTCCGCCGCCGCGCGGCAGGATAGGGGCGCGGTGGTCGGCCGCCACCTCGATTGCCCGGCGCACATCTTCTTCTGATCGCGGGATGACGACACCGATGGGCTCGATCTGGTAGGAGCTTGCGTCGGTGCTGTAGAGGCGCCGGCTGTAGGGGTCGAAGCGCACCTCGCCCTCTACGGTGCGCCGCAGGTCGGATTCGAGTTTTTCCCATTTGCTCACAAGGGGTCTCCTGTATCCGGGCCCGCCATATTAGGTGAGGGGGGAAGTTGGGACAAGGGCGCGAGAGGGCGTAAGATGAGTCGGCGCGGGTTGATTCGCCGGTGAAATTTATGGATGCTCGCCCCAGGCGAAATCGGTTCTTGTTTCGGGTCCGGGAGGATATAGACGGTGGATTTTCAATCCCTTGCGGCTCGCTCGCTCGCGGGCGCCATGCCGACGCGCGATGAGGCGGCAGCGGTTCTCGACTCTTCGGACGCTGAATTGCTGGCGGTGCTGGACGCCGCCTACCGCATCCGGCGCCGCTATTTCGGGAACAAGGTGCAGATTCATATGCTGACCAACGCCAAGAGCGGCCTTTGCCCGGAGGACTGCGCATACTGCTCGCAATCGGCCGTCTCGGAGGCGGCCATCGATCAGTACAGCCTCATGGATGCGGACAGCCTGTTCGAGGAGGCGGGAAGGGCCGCGGCCTCCGGTGCGCGCCGCCACTGCATCGTGATCAGCGGGAGGGGGCCTTCCTGGCCCGAGATCGAGCGGATTTCCTCGGCGGTCCGCCGGATAAAAGAGCACTACGCGTTGTCCATCTGCTGCTCCCTCGGGCTTTTGGACGAGGGAAAGGCCCGCGCCCTCCGCGCGGCAGGGGTGAACCGCCTCAACCACAACCTGAATACGAGCGAGGGATTTTATTCCGAGATTTGCTCCACCCATACCTATGCGGATCGTATCGAAACCCTTTCGGCGGGAAGAAAAGCCGGCCTCGAGCTGTGCTCCGGGGTGATATTCGGGCAGGGGGAAAGCCGCGAGGATGTGTTCGAGGTGTGCGAGGCGGTCCGGTCGCTGGGGCCCGAATCCATCCCGGTGAATTTCCTTCATGCCATTCCCGGCACTCCGCTGGAAAATGCGGAAGCCCTCACCCCCCGAAGCTGTCTCCGGCTTCTCTCCCTCATGCGTTTTTACAATCCTACCTCGGAGATCCGCATCGCCGGCGGACGCGAAGTGAACCTGCGGCATCTTCAGCCATTGTCTCTTTATCCGGCCAACTCCCTTTTCGTTTCCGGCTATCTCACGACGCCGGGCCAGGCGGTGGAGGAAGCGCAGCGGATGATCGCGGATCTGGGCTTTGAGCTGGACATGACGGGGGAGAGCGACCCTGATCTTTCCGGACCGGTTTTCCCGGCTGTGCGAGATTCCGCCCGCCGGGCGTAGATATTTCCTGTTGGCACCCCCTGTTTTTTCCTGTGTGCGCCCCTGACTCCTTCATTTCAAGTGAACCCGGAATTTCCCGGTGATTTTTGACAGCGATCTTTTATTGTTTCCCCTTCCGTTTTCGGAACAGCGCTTGATACATCCCTTGAGGCACATATTGGCTGAAATCAGGGGTCTTTGGCTGTTGTCCCATCCGCGCGCGACAGCTTCCGTGAGATCCCATGTTTTGCAGGGAATTTCAGCTTCAGAGCGAAAGGTAGTTGAATGTCCTGGTTGTAACTTTTTAAAATCCAAAACATAATAAATTTTGTTTGGTGGCGAACTTTCCTGTTTGAAACGAGAGAAATACAACAGAGAGCGATGTCGGACGGGCGCAGGGATGGGTTTGTATGTATTTGAAAGATAGATGGAATCAGGGAATGTCGGCCGCCGTCATCTTGTTTTTGGCGGCTGCTTTTTCTCTTCGGAATTCCGGTTGGGCCGGAAACGTCGAGTTGCATGCCCACATGCAAATCGTGGCGACGATTCTGGCCGCCATGGTGGGAGTGCTGGCGCTCGTCCGGCACTACTCCCAGAAGAACAATACGATCTTGCTTCTGGGGATGGCTTTTCTCGGGGCGGCTTTCCTCGATGGCTACTACTTGGTTGTGGCCTCCTGGACTTTTTCCGCCTACTTTCCATCCACCCTCGATACCTTGATCTCGTGGAGCTGGCTGGCCTCCCGCTTTTATCTCTCCTTGTTGTTGTTCCTCAGCTGGGCGGTGTGGAAGCGTGGCCAGAGGAGGGGCGATTCGCGTTTGATCCCGGAGAAAAAGATTTATCTGGCGACGGGCGTGCTGGCGGTGGGTGTTTTTTTGCTTTTCGCTTTTGTCCCCTTGCCGCCGGCCATGTATTCCGGACTGTTTTTTACCCGCCCCGGAGAGCTCATCCCCGGTGCGCTCTTTCTCGCCGCAGCGATCGGGTATTTCCGGAAAGAAAGCTGGAAGACCGATCCGCTGGAATTTTGCATTTTAATCACGGCACTCATCGGTTTTGTCGCCCAATCTTTTTTCATGGCGTTTTCCGTTCGGCCTTTCGACGCCATGTTCGATGTGGCGCACCTGTTGAAAATCGCGGGATATCTTGTTGTCCTGATCGGCCTGATGGTGGACATGTTCCGCTATTACCGCCGGGTGGAATCTTCCGCCGGGGAAATCGCCCATGCCAAGCGGCAAGTCGAAGCCCTCGCCCTCGCCGCCGAGGCAATCTCCCGCCACCTGGATCTCGACGCCTTTCTCGAAGCGGTTTCGGCGGAATCGAAAAAGTTTTTTTCTCCTGATCGCATTGGAATCCTTGCATTCAATTCCGAAAAAGAAGAATGGAACTGGTATTATACCTGGGGTCTTTCCAGAAGCTACCAGGAGCAGGTCTTGAAACATTTTCCATCGACTCCCGGGAAAATCGCCGAGGAGCGCCAAGAGCTTGTTTTTGTCGAAGATGCCCTGAAGAGTCCGTTGACCGTCGCCATTCACGGGCTGTTGGAGTGGGAAGGGATTGCCTCGGCGGCAATCCTTCCGCTCCGGCGAGAGGGAAAGGTACAAGGCATTTTGGTTTTCTATTACAACTCGCCCCGGATTTTCTTGGAAGAAAAGAAAGTTCTCTGCCGTGCTTAGCGGGAAGATTCCGAAGCGATCTCTTCTACCGTGTTCGCGTTGCCCGCATCGAGCTGCCTTCCCTCGAAAAGCGCCGGGAGGACGTCCCGCTCCTGGTCCGGTCGTTTCTCCGTCAACACGTTTCGGCCATCGGCAAGGATATCAGCGGCGTCAGCGTGGAAGCGATGGGGGCGCTCACCGCACACCGCTGGCTCGGCAACGTGCGGGAGTTGCAGAACGCCATCGAATTCGCCGTCATCCGCTGCCAGGGCTCCGAGATCGGCCTTGGCGATCTGCCCCCGGAGATCCTTCAGTCGGATGTCAGGCCTTCGGCGGGCGAGCCCGCCAGCTTGATGGGCGAGCGGGATCAAATCATGGAGGCGCTCGACAAGGCCGGTGGAAACCGCTCGCGCGCGGCCCAGATTCTGGGCGTGAGCCGGGCCACCTTCTACCGCCACATGTCGCGGCTGGGCATTCCCTCCCGGAACGGGTCTTAGGCGTTTTCCGGAAAAATGTGAAGGAAAATTGGCGGGAATGCGTGGGAGTCGAACCCACCTGCGAAGTGGTTAGCCCCGCACACTGGATTTGAAGTCCAGGCGGCACACCGGCACCGATGCACTCCCGCCGGGGAGGATACAATGCCCCCTCGCCGCGAGCAAAGCGGCTCGCCGTTTCCCTGACCCTCCTGCGGCTTGCCCCGCCCGTGCGAAACGATTAAAAAGAGGAAAACCCCTCAACAGGAGGCGCGAGATGGCGGCACGGGTCGGAATGGTGGGTCTGGGCCTCATGGGCCAGGCGTTCACCTCGAATCTTCGCAAGGCGGATTTTGCGATTCAGGGCTTCGACGTGGACGGCGCCCGCATGGATCAGCTCCGGGAGCAGGGCGGCACCCCGGTCGATTCTCCTGCCGCCGCCGCCAAGGGGGTGAAGTGGCTGCTCACCTCGCTGCCGAACAGCGACATCGTCCGCGAGGCGGTCTTCGGCCCAAGCGGCATCGCCGAAGGCGCCGCGGAGGGACTCTATCTCACCGACACCACCACCTCGCGCCCGGAGGATTCCGAATCCATCGCGGTGGAACTGGCCGCGCGCGGCATCCGGTTTCTCGACTCCTCCGTCAGCGGCACGAGCACCATGGCCCGGGAGAAGGACCTCATCGTCATCGCGGGCGGCAGCGCGGAGGATTTCGAGGCGTGCCGCCCGTTTTTCGACGGCTTCGCCCGCGGGGCCTACCACATGGGGCCCGTCGGTTCGGGCGCGCGGACCAAGCTCATCATCAACCTCGTTCTGGCCGGAAACCGCCTTGCCCTCGGCGAGGGATTGGTGCTCGGTGAAAAGGCCGGGATTGATGCCGAAAAGCTGCTCGAAGTCCTCCAGGACGGGGCCTGCTCCTCCAAGACGATGATCGACAAGGGCCCGAAGATGATCCACGCGGACTACTCGAAAGAGGGCCAGATCAAGACCTCCCTCAAGGACTCCCGCCTCATGCTCGATCAGGGGCGCCGGCTCGGCTCCCCGATGCTCATGGTGAGCATATGGTCGCAGATCGTCCAGGCGGCCTACGAGAAGGGCTACTCCGAGAAGGACACCGTGTTCTTCTACGAGATCCTCCGGGAGATGGCCGGCCTTCCCCTCCGCGAGGGAACGGACTAGCCGCGAATCCCCGGCAGGCGGCTTCCCGGGCGAAGCCCCGGGGGTGGGCGGGGGTGCAAAAACCCCTTCTCCCTCCGGGGGAAGGCTGGGATGAGGGAAGCTTCTTCCTCTCCCCCCACTCTCAAAAATCCCGCAGTATCCCTCAGCATCCCGCAATCGCTCCCGCTCTCAAAAATCCCGCAGTGAGTCAGTTTGCTTGTTTTTCTTGTCATTCCGGGCGCCGAAGTCGGGCCCCCCGGTGGGGGGCCTCCCGGTGGGGGGC